>JBMFMH010000103.1:0-7048 GCA_049970775.1 bacterium
AATATATACCGACCATGACGGAAACAGTACGAGATTGCTTCGCTACCGCTCGCAATGAGGGAGGAACACTTATTATCAAAAAATTGACATTTAAATCGTCCTAATTCATACTTTTTAAACGATGGTTGATACGCATTGTCACCTTTCGCATCCCTTGTTTGAAGGTAAGGAAAAAGATGTTATAAAAAGAGCGCTTGATGCCGGCTTGCATTGGCTCGTCATAGTGGGCTACGATATTCCTTCAAGCGAAAAAGCCCTCCTGCTCAATCAATATAATTTCCCCGTGGCAGTGGGAATCCATCCCCACGATACAGCAAACATTACCCAGGACGATTTCAAGAAGCTGGAATCCCTGAGCGAGGCGGAAGGCGTCTCCGCAATTGGAGAAACAGGATTGGACTTCTTCCGCTTCCTTTCACCTCGTAATAAGCAGGTGGATTCTTTTCTCTTCCACCTCCAACTTGCTCAAAGGAAGGGGCTTCCCGTAATCGTTCACTCCCGAGGAGCGGTGAAGGAAGTGCTGGCGATTTTAAAGGAATTCCCCGATTTAAAGGTTATTCTTCACTGCTTTGAGGGAACGAAAGGAGAGCTCATAGAAGCGATAGATAGGGGTTACTATATAGGAGTTGCGGGAAACATCACCTATCCTCGTTCCAAGCTTCTTGAAATGCTGAAATATCTTCCCGTTGATAGGCTCCTTTTAGAGACCGATTCCCCTTATCTCGCTCCCCAGCCTCAAAGGGGAAAGGTTAACGAGCCGGCAAATCTTGTTTTTATAGAGGAAAAAGTTGCCGAGATTTTAGATTTGCCATTAGAATTTATAAAGGAGGCTTCTATTTATAATGCAGAAAAACTCTTCAAGAGGTGTAGATGAAATGGGAGAAGATAAAGAAGTTGTCCTGCCCAGCGTTTGGGAAATTTTAAAGGCTTTCATAATAACTCTCTCTGAGAACGCCTGGCGCTGGATGGGTCTTCTTATGAACCCTGCAACGCAAAAGCCCGAGAAGGATTTGGAGCAGGCAAGGGTGGCGATAGATTGCATAGACTTATTGGTGCAGAAGTTAGAGGGAAAGCTTGGCTGGGAAGAGGTGAAGAATTTCAAGGAGCTCTTGGCGAATCTACAGATGAATTTCGTTCAACAAGCTATGAAAGAGGGAGGAGAGAAAAGTGAACAATCTTGAGGTCTTCTTCCAGCGGAGAAGCATAAGGAAGTATGAGAAGAAAGAGATTCCCTGGGAGCACTTGGCGAAGATTTTGGAAGCAGCGAGGTCCGCTCCCTCGGCGGCGAATCGCCAGCCCTGGCATTTCGTCGTCGTTAGGGACCCAGATAGAAAGCTCGCCTTGAGCCGAGCCTGCCATGGGCAAATTTGGATGGCTGATGCTGATTGCATAATCTGTGGGATTGGTTTTCCCGAGGTGAGCAAATGGTATATGGTTGATGTAGCGATAGCCCTGCAGACGCTCGTTCTGGCTGCAACGGCTCTGGGATATGGAACCTGCTGGATAGGAGCATTTGACGAGGATGCAGTGAGGGAAGTATTGGAGATTCCCCATAATTTGAAAGTCGTTGCCCTTACTCCTTTGGGAATACCAGCGGAGAAACCTGCGCAAAGACCGAGGAAACCCTTCTCGGAGGTCTTCTCCTTGGATAAGTTCGGCAATCCTCTCCATCTGAGGGGCATATAAATGGAAAGAGCGGTCGTAACCATAATGGGCAAGGATAAGGTTGGAATAGTAGCCAATATCTCCTCCGTTTTGGCAAGCCATAATGTAAACATCCTTGACATAAGCCAAACGATTATGCAGGACCTATTCGCTATGATAATGCTTGTTGATATCTCTCAAGCTGATACTGACCTTTCAACCCTGAGAAAAGAGATTGAGGAGAAGGCGAAAGAAATGGGACTTCAAGCAATCGTTCAGCACGAGGACATTTTTCGCTTTATGCATAGAATATAGATAGGAGAGCATAGATATGCCGATTTCCCCCCAAGAGATATTGGAAACCATCCGAATGATTCGGATGGAGAATTTGGATATCCGCACCGTCACAATGGGGATAAGCCTTTTGGATGTAAAGGGTGATTCCCTGGATGTTTTGGCGGAAAACATCTATAAAAAAATAAAGGGAAAAGCAAGCAATCTAAAGGATGCAGTTGAGGAAATAGCAAACAAATACGATATACCAATTGCCAATACCAGAATAACGGTTACCCCCATCGCTTTGATAGCACGGGCAAAGGAAGAGGATGACCTCTTTCCCCTCGCTCAGGCGCTGGATGAGGCGGCAAAGGAGGTAAGGGTTGATTACATAGGAGGGTTCGGTGCCCTCGTGCATAAGGGATGCACTCCTTGCGATATCGCTTTAATAAACAGCATACCAAAAGCTCTTGCCCAGCTGGAAAGGGTTTGCTCCTCAGTTAATGTAGCTTCCACGAAAAGCGGAATGAATATGGAGGCAATCCTCCTCGTCTCAGAGAAGATAAAGGAAACCGCAGAGCTTTCTGCTGAGCGTGATTCTGTTGCCTGCACCAAGCTGGTAGTCTATTGCAATGCCCCTGAGGACAATCCCTTTATGGCGGGAGGTTTTCACGGAGTGGGGGAAGGTGAAACGGCGATAAATATCGCTATCTCGGGACCGGGAACGGTGCGGGCGGCGCTAGAGAGGCTGAAAAACGCAAGTTTCAACGAGCTTACGGAGGAAATCAAGAGAGTAGCTTTCAAGATAACGAGAGTTGGCGAGCTGGTGGGAAGGGAAATATCAGCTAAACTAGGCATCCCCTTCGGTATAGTTGACCTCTCCCTGGCCCCCACCCCTCAAGAGGGGGATAGTATAGCTGATATCCTACAAGCTATGGGGCTTGAGGAATGCGGGGCGCCCGGTTCCCTTGCCGCTATCGCCCTTCTTACTGATGCGGTGAAAAAGGGAGGGCTATTCGCTTCCTCGTCGGTGGGAGGGATGTCGGGAACCTTCATTCCTTTGTCGGAAGACGCTGGTATGGCGAGGGCAGCGGAAAGAGGCAGCTTGAGCTTGGAGAAACTACAGGCTATGACGGCGGTCTGCTCTGTTGGCTTGGATATGGTCGCCATACCAGGGGATACGCCAGTTGAGACAATCGCTGGTATTATAGCGGATGAGATGGCTATCGGTATGATTAACAACAAGACGGTTGGAGTGAGGATAATTCCCGCCATCGGCAAGAAAGCGGGAGAATGGGTGGATTTCGGAGGGCTTCTTGGAAGGGCACCAATCCTCAGCGTTTCCTCGTTTCATTCCGATGCATTTGTCAGGAGAAAAGGAAGAATCCAAGCGCCCTTGACCAGTTTCACTAATTAATCTTATTAATGTCCTTCAAAAGTAATAAACGACCCATTTGGCGATTGGTTAATTTCTCCTGCTCCATTACAGCTATCCTCCTTCTTTTCATCGCCCTGCTTTACACCCTCTTCGTCCTCAAGATGGTGGGAGATAAGCGATTCCAAGGGAAATTGGAGCAAGCTGTGAAATTGCAGAAGTGTAAGGCTAACTTAAGGGAATTAGGCAAAGCATTGGAAAGATACAAGGAGGGAACAGGCGACTATCCCGATAAGCTATCCGACCTTCTCCCTTTATACCTCAAAACACCCTATCTCCTTCACTGCCCCAATGACCCTTCCTCTCCTGATAAAATCAGTTATCAATATACAAAGCCTAGAGGAAATGACCCAAAGCAAATCGTGATAATCTGTAATCACCATCCCAATCCACTCGCCCTTCATTTGAATGGGGAGTTGGAGGTCCTTTATAAAAGATAAAGCTCTGAGAAACTTTCCCATTCCAGAAGTAGTCTAAAATAAAAAAGGAGGAAATGCTTGTGAGAAAACTTTTGTTTATCTTCTTGGCGCTGCCCACTATCCTTACCTTCTCAAGGGAGCTGGAGCTCACGGTCTACAATCAGAACTTCGGCTTGGTGAAAGATGTGAGGACGATGGAGCTTAAGGAAGGGGAGAGCTTAGTCAAGGTAAGCGATATAGCTGCTCTCATTGACCCCGCAACGGTTCATTTCAAATCCCTCACAGCACCTGAGGCGGTGATAATCAAGGAGCAGAACTATGAATATGACCTGATTAGTCCCCAGAAGCTCCTCTCGAAGTATATCGGGAAAAATATAAGGGTTCGCCAATTCCTTGACGGGAGGGAGAAGGTTATAGAGGGGACTCTTCTATCGACCGCTGGTGGAACCGTTGTCCAAACCAAGGATGGTATAGTTCTAAATCCATCTGGACAAGTTGAGCTTCCCTCGCTACCCGAGGGGCTAATCTCCAAGCCAGAGCTTGTCTGGGACATCATCTGCCAAAAGGGAGGAAAACACATAGTGGAGCTTTCCTATATAACACAGGGGCTTAACTGGAGGGCTGATTATGTTGCTGTTGTAAATAAGACAGATGATAAAGCGGACTTAACCGGCTGGGTTACTCTGACGAACACGAGTGGAACAGCTTATGAGAATGCGAAGCTCAAGCTCATAGCGGGAGATGTGAGGAGAGTAACGCCGATAGGTGGCTATGGCGGATATGGAGGTGCGGAAGCAACGAGGGCGGCTCTTGCAGCTCCAGCTGTGGGATTCGCGGAGAAGGCGTTCTTTGAATATCACCTATATACTCTTCGCTACCCAACTACCATCAAGGAAAACGAGACGAAGCAGATAAGCTTCATTGAAGCACCGGGAATAAGCGTTAAGAAGGTCTTCATCTACGATACACCGCCTTTTGCTGCCTTCTGGTGGACACAACCTTCCCCACCCTCCACCGCAGAGGAAAAGGTGAAAGTGAAGATAGAGATAGAGAACAAAAAGGAGAACAATCTTGGGATACCTTTGCCAAAGGGAATAGTGCGGGTATATAAAGCTGATGAGGATGGCTCTTTACAATTCATTGGTGAGGACCAGATAGACCATACCCCTAAGGATGAGAAATTGAGGCTCTATATAGGGGATGCCTTTGACCTAAAGGGTGAGAGGAAAAGGATAGATTACGAGTTGATATCCCACAATGTTTACGAATATGAGATAGAGGTTTCCCTGAGAAATCACAAGGAGGAGGATGTAGAGATAATAAGCGTTGAGGAGTTGCCGGGTGATTGGGAGATATTGAAGGCGAGCCATCCCTATGAGAAGAAGGATTCTCAGACGATAGAATTCAAGGTAAAGGTTCCCGCTAACCAGGAGGTAAAGATAGATTATCGGGCAAGGGTAAAGATATAAAAAATAGGGCGGGAGGTGGCATATGCCACCTCCCGCCCTTCCCTAAACTTAAAAATCCAATATCGCCTCAAATGCCTCCCTATCGTATTCGTGGCACATCGGTATCCCCAAAACATCCCTAGCTAACTCGCTCAAGGAGGCAAGGTCACCGCGGTCAATTAAATCCAACCGGAATTTCCTGCACCCTGCAAGCAACTGCTGTAAACCTACCTTTAATCGCTCTGAGAAATAGGTGTAAACACCTACCGCGCCCCAAGGTATCTCCTTCCCTACCGCATCGCCATACTTCTCCTTCAGCTCCTCATAGGTGATGAACCAGGTCTCGGGGCTGGAACCATATTGCTGTATAAAGCTCGCTGGCACCTTCCCATCCTTCAAAGCCTCAACGAAGTATGTCGCTTTCATCGCTGCGGTTATCGGAGCGCGTGCCATTGATATCGCCTTGATGTGGGGACCATCCCCAAAGTTGCTCAAGGCTATCGCCTTGAATATCTGCGTCTCGTTCACGAATCCTCCAGCGAAAGCAATGTCAGGAACATACTTGCCCTTCTTTTTGAGGATTTGCACCGCCTCAAGAACTTGAGCGATGAGGAAAAGCGTTGGAGTGGAGCATTCGTGCATCATAGGAACGGGGCTCATTCCTGTTCCGCCACCAGCGCCGTCAAAGGTCACGAGGTCAACCTTTGCCATTGAGGCACATTTGAGGGTGAATGCAACGACAGCTGGGTTGTAAGCTCCAGTCTTGAGGAAGACCTTCTTTGCTCCTTGCTGGCGCAACCATTCAACATCCTCAACGAAGGAGCGTTCCTCCGGCATTCCCACTCTGCTATGGCGCTCAAAGGTTTTGAACACGCCCATCTTAAACGCTTCCTGAACCCCTTTATCCTCAGGGTCGGGAATGACGATGTAACCTTTTCTCTTCAGCCTAATCGCATCCTCAATGCTGTAAAGCCTGACCTCCCCTCCAATAGCCTTTGCGCCTTGTCCCCATTTTCTCTCTATTATATTCACGCCAAGCTCCTTGAGGACATACAGGTCAACACCAGCTCTCATATCCTCAACATTCGTCTGCACCGCTATATCGCCGTGTTTGCCATCCCAGAACTTGCGGTAAGTGTTCACTCTGAAAGCCATATCTGGGGAATGGACTACCTTCCCGTTATCATACTTGGATTCGGGGTCCATACCGCAGACATTCTCTCCTATCGTCTGGATGACGCCCGAGAGGGCGGCGCCGATGGCGAGGCTCTCCCAATTTCTTTTAGCGACGGCGGTTGAGCCGAGAGCAGCTATCAATACGGGCACCTTTTGGGGAACGCCACCGACAACGGTTGAGACATCGGCGTTGGGGAAGATGGCTTTATCTGGGTCAGGTTCTATTCCCTTTGCTCCCCTTACCTCAACCATTATTTGGAGATGAGACCAGTCAAGGAAGTAGTCCTTGTTTGAGGCTGCGGTGCTATCACCGAAATATTCGGGGCTTGGATATAGGACCTCCCTTCCTCGGAAGGCGGACTTGCTGACCTCACAGAGGACAGGACATTCCTTGATGCAGAGAGGGCACATCCCGCTCAATGGGGCGGGGTCTCTTGCCCGTAGGCTTGTTCCAGTGGTAGAACGAGCGTTTTCGTTATACCAAGGCATAAACACATCCCTCCTTAAAGAGTGTTTTAAAAAGACAAGGGCGTCCCGCAATGCGGGACGCCCTTGTCCCTAAAAATATTTTAAAAGCATTTCAAGCTTTCGTCAAATAAAAAGCTTTATAAGATTTGCCTTACCGCTTCTAACACATCCTCAACCTTTAT
>JBMFMH010000104.1:0-6996 GCA_049970775.1 bacterium
AATTCCCCTTCCTTGAAGGGGTGCCGAGCGTAGCGAGGCGGGGTAGTCATCAGAACACCCCGTCAGGCTACAGCTGGCACTCCTTCTAATAAGTTGAAAATAGAGCAACAATTTTGTGATGAATGCCTGGATTCATCGTTTGCCTAACGCTCTAAGGAGTGCAAAATAACCACATAATCGCTCGTTGTTTCCCTCGCGATAAGAAGTTCCCCCTTCCCATCCACTCTTTTTCTCTCCAACCACTTTCCTTTCTCTAAATCATAGATTGAAGCGGTGTATCTTCCTGGGATATTCAGGCTGAGTTTTGCCAAAGCCGGTTGAGGGTCCCGCAAATAGCAGGGTCTACCATCTCCAAAATCCTTTATCCCTCCCGCCGTATTCCGCAAATAAATAAGAATTTGCCCTCTATCCTCGCTCATTAGATAGGAAGCTTGATAGCCGGGGGAAGGCTTACAGGGGCTTTGGGGAAGGGATATATCGGGAGAAGGAGGCGAATCTATCGTAAAGCAAATTTTATAATCCTTGCTTGGCTGAGGAAGAAAATCAAAATCCAACCCTTTATCAAGCATAAACCAAGCCCATCTCATACACAGCTCCTCCGAGTTCCGTTTAGGAATGACGAGACCTATATCAGGCTTTTTCCTCTTCAATTTCTTCACATTCAATTTAGCCAGCACCTCCTTCGCTTTTCCGAATTCCCTTACTTCCCCTTTCAGCTCCGCAGACCAGAGGAAGGCACCACATTCCCCGTTCGTTATCGTCAGCCATATCTGGTCTCTCACTCCCCTAACAGCTTGCTCCTCCGAGACCTTCTTCACATCCTTCTGCCACCGATTTTGATTTATTCCTCCCTCCCCAGTAAAACGAGGCTTTTCCACCAAGGAAGCCCATTTGCTTTTTGTGTAAATCACTGCCCCGTAATCTGCGTAAGGAAATCCATCGTTGTAGGGGTGATAGGAGAAAATATCTATTTTCGTATCCCGCCAGGCTAAGGGAGTGGAGAAGTCCGAGACGAGGGGGTCAGCAAGGATTAAATGCTTCGGGTCTAAGTGTTTAATGAATTCCACCATCTCGTTTATCCAGGAGATTGGTGGGTTGACCATTTCGTTCTCCAATTCGTAGCAGAATATCTGTTCCTCCTGCGCAAGTTGGGGAATGAGCTTGCGGAGGTAATCCTTCTGGCAGGCTATCACATCGGGGTCTTTATATTTGTCCTTCGCCAGCCTCTTTTCAACGAGGAATCTTCTTCTGTAGCTGGGCAATTTGCTTAAATCCTTTCCCTCGTATTTGGGCAGAACGATTTTCTCCAATATCTCCTCATTAACATAAGGAGGTTTATCAAAGTCCTCAAAGAGAACAACATCAAAGTAAATGTTGAAAGGCTTGGCGAGGGCGAAGAGGTGTTTAACCGCCTTCAGTTGAACCTCGTCAACATCCCCCACTATGTCCATATTGCGAAGCATTAAGCGAAGAGCGGTAACGCCTGAGCGATGGCAGAATTCAAGCCAATTCCTAACGATTTTCTCCACCTCCTCCGACCAAGGGTATCCTTCCTTATAAGGAGTGGGACCGCAGGGGAAGAGGTCGTAGGTTTGTAGAGCTTCCTCGTTTTCCCTCAAGATTGCTGGCCAATTCGCATAGAAGCCACCGAGGGGAAAGAAGGACCGTCCATCGGAAAAGGCGAGATAGCCCGAGGGAAGGATGATGAATGAAGGCTTCCCGCTCCCTTTTGTGAAGGAGAGAGGCAAGAGGAGAATAAATAAGCTAAGGATTTTGAGATTATCAATCATCTTCTAATCGCCTCCAGATAATGAGATTTTACCTCCTCAGGGGAAAGGGCATAGGGATAAAGGCGAACCTCGTCTAAATAGCCCTTGAAGAAATATACCTTATCCAATATCTCGTATCGCCCTAAATAGAGGGGAGAGGCTGAGGGGCGAAGTTCTCCCTCAGCTTTTTGGCTAGCAACCTCCTCGCCATTCACATAGAGATGAAATTTTGCTCCATCGTAAGTGGCGCAGATGTAGAGCCACTGGTTTAACGGCGGGCGATATTGGGAGTCAAAATCGCCCACTCCCGCTATGCTGAACCTTATTTGACCGCCGAGAATCTGGAGGAAATAGCCGGTCTCTCTCCATAATCCGTGCCCCACCAATACCGGCATTCCCTCCGTTGAGAGAATCTTAGCCCAAAGCTCAATGGTAAGCTCAAACTGGGGATTGAAATCCTCCCTCGGCGGGTAATAGAGCCAATTTTCTCCGCTAAGATAAATAGAACGCCCCACCCCTTCCTCCCCAAAAATCGCTGGTAGATTGGAGAACCCTTCCCCACCCGGCTCAGCTCGCAAACTCCCCTCAAAGGAAGCGGAGAAAAATGGGGTGTTAATGCCTGGTAGAGGCACAACGCTGACCTCGTTGGAGGGCTCGCTCAATTCCCCATTAGGAGCTATTGCCCGCACTCTATACACTAAATTCTCCCTTGATTGCTCCTTTACCCTGATCATATTCTCGGCGAAATAATTCGGCTGATATAATTCCTTAACTGGCTTGAATTCTCCATCATCAAGCCTTTCCACCCTGAAACCGATGATGTCCCTTCCTGCCTTGCCCCATATGAGCTTCACACCTCCCGGCAAAGCGATAGCTTTGAGCCCGCTTGGAGGAGAGGGTGGAGGAAAGCGTGGTATTTTCACCTTCAATTCTCCATAACCTTTGCTTCTTTTCCCCGCCATATCCTCGCTGTAAATCCTGTAGCGATATGATTCGCCTGGCTGAACCTCGAAATCCTCAAACCAATTATCCCTCACTTTTCCAATCAGCTTCTCTCCCTTTCCATTCCAACGATAAATCAAGTATCCATCCACCCCAACATCATCCTTCCCTTCATCCCAGCTGACCTGAAGGCTGTAATCGCTTACTCTCGCTTTAAGGTTAAGGGGAAACGAGGGAGGAAATCTATCAATTCTCTCTTTGTGTTCGGGGGTCTCAGTTGGTGTCCTGATGCTTAGGGCGAAAGGACGAATCGCACCCTCTCTCGGAATAAAAATCTTACCTTTGGGAGAGCTTATCTCAAGGTAAAAAAGAAGCACATCCGAAGGATTAGAAGTGGAAAGATTTATTTTATATGTATTTCCTTTTTTCTCCTTCAATGTTTCGCTTTCCCATTTACTTCCACCCAATAGCTTGTGGAAAAGCCTTATCTCAATCGGTTCATCGCTAACAACGATGAGGGGAAGACTTAGCTTTTCCCCTCGGATTATCGTTGAGGGTAGAGACGGGAGGATGGGCTTTATGTCCTTTGGCTTCAAGCGAGGTAGGTTTACTTCCCTCCCCAAAGCTTTCTCTATCTCCCTTAATTTCTCCCTAAAATCCCAAAAAGCCTTACCGTTGATTGTGGCGAGGACGCCGAGCTCCCCCCTGCTTCCTATGTTTTCCCCATAAATGTTCAAAGCTTGGGCGAAGGCATCAATGGGGAGGAGGGAAAGCAACTGCTCGGCTATCTCCTTCTGCCCCTTCTCATCCCCTTTTATCCTTGCCTCCTGCAATTTCTCCAAAATTGGGCTGAGGGCGAGCATAGCCTTCGCTGTTTGATGATAAAGAATAGCCCAGTCGGCTGTCTTGATGTAATAATCCAATCTATCTGCCTCAGCATCCCTTTTCTTCCTCAGCAATTCCACCCTCAACTCGGTCAGCTTTTCCCTTATCCTTTTCAATCTTTCCACCTTTCCCTCCTCACCTGCGCTCCAGATGAAGCCACCACACTCCGGTTGTCCAGCCCCGCCTATCCAACGATAACCTAGCTCCTGAAGGTTTCGCAATATCTCCGATAGTTCTTTCCCCTTTTCCTTTCCCACAAGGCAAGAAGCGTAGCGGTCATAGAAACCCCTGAAGCTTATGTTAGGATGCCAAGGGAAGGTGCTGAAGAAGGAGCAGGTCTCCTCTATTCCTCTCGTTCTCCAGTGGATGGCGAGCATCCCTTGGCATCCTTTTCTTAAAGCATCCCTCATAAGTTTTTCGTATCTCAAATTCCAGGGTTGAGGGAACCATTGGTCTCCATCAAATTCAAACCAGGGGATTGGCCACCTTTCCCTTTGAGGCGAGAGCTTGCGGTAGGCGGAGGCTACATCATCGGTTGGATTGATGTTGTCAAGCGCAGAGAAGATGATATCTTTTGGTAAAATCTCGTCCATTCCGGGATAGAAATCGCTGAAGCGAAGCCATCTATCGCCACCCCATCCGCTCACGATTAACCGCACCTTCGGGGCGATGTTCTTTATGAAACGATGGGCAAGGAGGGCGTAAAGGGTCATTCGCACCGCTTCCGCTATCCTTTTCGGCTCCTTGAGATAAGAGAAATGCTTCTCCCACCTGGTATAATAGGCTCCAAGAGGGGAGCGTAGGGATGGTGGCTCTATGCCATTTATCCCCATTCCCTCCGGTTCCCAAATCCAGATGAAATCAAGGAAAGGATAGGTTTTCAAAAGATGTTTTATCCTCGTCTTCAATTTTTCCTGTTCAACGGGGTTGGTTGGGTCGCCTGATACCTCAAAACCAAGACATACTTTAATCCCTTTTGATTTAGCATATCTCAGCGCCTCGGCAAGGAGCTTCTGCGCTCTCTCAATTCCTTCCTCCCTGTTTTTATAGTTCAAGGATGGCTCAGCTCCGAAGAATTCTTCCGAATAATAGGCATCGGTTCCAAAGGCGAATTCGCTCGTCCTCATAGGATGGGTTCCCCAATTAGACTGCCCGGAATTCGCTAAGGGTTCCCCACCTATTAACTTGCCCTCAAATGGGTAGGCGCAGAAGGGTTCAAAATCGTAGGAATGAAAGCCGAGGAAATTGAGTTTCTGTTTGGAAATCTGGTCTATGTAAAACCTATAATCCTCAATGTTCCAGGCGGTGGGGCTATCAAAGAAATTGAACCAGGGGAGCGTTCCCCTGATTGAGAAAGCCGGCTTGTAGGTTCTATCAAGAAAGGGAATTTGGAGAGGCTTTTGGGGAGGGAGGAAATCCCCTGCGAGCGTGAAGAGAGCACCGTAGCCTTCCTCTATGAGAGTGTAAACCGAGTAGAGAACAGCAAGGGGTGATTTCCCTGCAAGAAGACAGAGCGTTTTCCCACCATCCCTTATCGTTTTGAGAACGAAGCCCTCCTCGGGGAGGAGGGAAATGTCTATCTTGTTTTTCTTGAGATAATAGGAGAGAGTTTTGTTGGATTGAGGGGTGCCGAGGAGAAAGATTTGGGAATAGAGAGAAAGGCATCGTTCCCTCTCGATGGGCACATCCTTGCCTGAGAGGAGGAAAAGGTATCTCTTCAATTCTTTACTTGCCAAAATCTCCAATTCCGAGGCTTTATCGCCCCGGATAATCACGAAAGGTTGCCCCTCAGCGAAAAGGGAAAGGAGAAGGAGAAAGAATAAGCTACTTCTTCGTATTAAAGCCGATTTGGACATCCCCCTTGCTCTCATTTATTATCCTCTCCCCGCCTCTAAAGCGGTTAGCTAATATTATAGCTGTTTCCACCTTTTCACCCAGATATATTTGGTTTCTTCCCTCATCCATAAAATCGCAGGCGATTATCGTGATATTTCCGCTAAGCGCCTTTATCGCCGGTGCCTTTTCATCCTTATGCGCCCAGCTTATGAAATGACAGGTATTGAAAGTTACCTGCCCTTTTCCCTCAATTATTGCGTGGCTATCCGTCGTTTCTATGCCCCAGAAACCGCAATTCGTGAACTTAACAGGACCGGTATTGGTGGGCTTTATTTCTATTCCCGCCATAAACTGCCCATTTAAAAAGGAAATCCCAGCGTGCGTCTGACAATCATCAACTAAAACAGCAGTGGGACCGATATCGGAGCCACATTGGGTCAAAACGACATTTGGGGCACCGTCCTTCGTCCTAATGAAGTGAAAACCGACCTTGAAGGAAATGGCAAAGCAATTCATCATATATTCCCAATCCGTCCGCCCAATTATGAAGGCTTCTCCATTTTCTCGGGAAAATTTATCCAATCTTCCCGTAGCAAAGGGCCAGAAATGGACATCCTCAACCCTACCTATATCAAAACATTTGTCTATGAAGAGCCCTTTATAAAAAGCGTGTGCGTAAAGCCCCTTTATATAGTGCCTACCGCAGGGAAAGGTGCCGAAATCAACCGCTTGGTAGGAGTTGACGAGCAAGACATCAATTAATGCAACATTATCGCCCCTCCCTTGAATCGTCCAAGGATAGGGGAGGGGGTTATCGTTGTTTTGTTCGGGATAATAGATGACCAATCCTTTGAGGGTTGAGTTTCTTTGAAGGACGATGAAGGGCTCACCTTCCGCATTCCCTTTTCCTTCAACGGCGAGAAGGGTTGAGCCATAGCCGAGGGATGTAGTGGGAGGAGCTTTAAAGGTCCCCTCAAGGGTGACATTTGGGGGCACGATTAGGTGGGATTTAATGAGGTAATTTCCCGCTGGAACGAAGACAATTCCTCCCTTTTTGCCAGCCTCATCTAAGGCTTTTTGAAAGGCTTGAGTATCATCCGATTTGCCATCGCCTTTCGCTCCGAAATCCAGGACATTGAGAATTCCCTTTTCGCTCACGATTTTCGCCTCCTTCGCGACCGCTAATTTTAGGAGGAAGAGAAGGGAAAAGAAAACCAATACTTTCCTCATTTGCTCAAAACCTCCTTATTTACCTATATTCTACCTCAATTGGAAAGCGGAGAGGAAGGGAAATTTCTTTGGATAATGAAACTAAAGAGAAGAAATTCCCCTCTTATAGAGGGGTGCCAGACGCAGTCTGGCGGGGTGTTCTAAAATTTTTCGTCATTGCGAGGAGCGAAGCAACCTTTCCTCCTCCGTCATTGCGAGGAGCGAAGCGACGAAGCAATCTAAAACGAGATTGCGGAGGGGTTCCGAAGGAACCCCTCGCAATGACGAAAAAAACCGAGGGATGCCAGCCACCCTTTTGTCATTGCGAGGAGTGGAGCATTCTTAACAACTACCC
>JBMFMH010000105.1:0-6991 GCA_049970775.1 bacterium
AGCGAGGCGGGGTATCCCCAAGGGTTTTAGGACTATGGACAACCGATAAAAATTACCTTGATTTGACATTTTATTTTTTCTCTTTAAAATAACTTATGAGGTTTTTTACCCTATGACATCCGGCTGGACCGGTCCCTTAGAGAAGATAGACGATTATCGCTGGCTCATACCGAGAAGCTACAAATCCGGTATGAGAACCGATGGCTTAATCTTCGCCCAAGAGAAAATGCTGGCGAAGATTAAGCAGGATATGGCTCCCGAACAGGTCGCCAATGTAGCTTTCCTACCCGGCATCGTCGGCTACTCTATGGCTATGCCTGACATCCACTGGGGATACGGCTTCCCCATAGGCGGAGTTGCCGCCTTTGATGTGCGTGAGGGCGTTATTTCACCCGGTGGCGTCGGCTACGACATAAATTGCGGCGTCCGCCTCCTCCGCACCAACCTAACCCTTGCCGAGATTAAACCCTACCTCCCCTCCCTCCTTGACGAGATATTCCGCAATGTTCCCTCCGGCGTCGGCTCAGAGGGCAAGCTCCGTCTCAGCAACGAGGAACTCCGTCAAGTTATGCTTCAAGGAGCGAGATGGGCAGTTAAAAAGGGATTCGGCTGGGAGAGAGACCTTGACCATACGGAGGAAAACGGCGAAATGGAGGGCGCTGACCCCCAAAAAGTCAGCCAGAGAGCTATGGAAAGGGGAAGAAGCCAGCTGGGAACCCTCGGCTCGGGAAATCATTTCCTGGAAATTCAAGTAGTAGCAGAAATATATGATGCAAAAACAGCAAAGGTTATGGGAATAGAAAAAGAGGGGCAGATAACGGTGATGATTCACACCGGCTCACGAGGTTTTGGGCATCAAATCTGCGATGAATATGTGAAGGAGCTCCTCCGCTCCTCCCAGCATTATAATATCTATCTTCCCGATAAACAGCTCGCCTGTGCCCCCTTCTCCTCCCCTGAAGGCAAAGCTTACTTCTCAGCGATGGTCTGCGCCGCAAATTACGCCTGGGCTAATAGGCAATGCATTACCCATTGGGTCAGAGAGGCTTTTGAGAAGGTCTTCAAGAAATCCGCTGAGGAGCTCGGATTGGAGCTCGTATACGATGTAGCGCATAACATCGCTAAGGTGGAGGAGCACATATATCAGGGCAAGAAGGTGAAGGTCGTCGTTCATAGGAAGGGAGCAACGAGGGCTTTTGCCCCCGGTCATCCCCTCGTTCCCAAGGATTATAGGGAAATAGGTCAGCCAGTGATTGTGCCGGGAGATATGGGAAGGGCATCCTATTTATTGGTGGGAACGCAGAGAGCTATGGAGGAAACTTTCGGTTCAACCTGTCATGGAGCGGGAAGATTGATGAGCAGGGCTCAGGCATCCCGCAGCGTTAGGGGGCAAGAGGTGAAGAGGAGGATGGAGGAGCAGGGGATTTTGGTCAGAGCAGCGAGCTTCGCCACCTTGACTGAGGAGATACCCGAGGCTTATAAGGATGTTGGGGAGGTTGTTGATACCTGCGATGGGGCAGGTATCTCAAGGAAGGTGGCTAAACTCCGTCCCCTTGCTGTAATCAAGGGGTAAGGATAATATATATTTTACCCCCAGCGATGTAAAAAAATTTCCAATTACAAAGGAGGGATTTTAGAATGTCTGAGAAATGGGTTTATCTCTTTGAGGAGGGCAACGCCCAGATGCGAGACCTCTTGGGCGGGAAAGGGGCTAACCTCGCCGAGATGACGAACATCGGCTTGCCCGTCCCACCAGGTTTCACCATCACTACTAAGGCTTGCATTTATTATATGCAGAATGGGGAATTTCCCCCCGGGATGTGGGAGCAAACGCTTGAGGCTCTGAGGAAAGTGGAGGAAAAGATGGGAAAGAAATTAGGCGACCCCAAGAACCCTCTCCTCGTATCCGTCCGCTCCGGGGCAAAATTCTCAATGCCCGGAATGATGGACACCGTCTTGAACCTCGGGCTTAACGATGAATCGGTAAAGGGATTAATAGAGCAAACGGGAAATCCTCGCTTCGCCTGGGACGCCTACAGGCGCTTCGTTATGATGTTCGGAAACATCGTGCTGGGAATAGATAGGAGAAAATTTGATGCCCTAATGGATGAAATGAAGGAGAAAAAGGGCGTCACTCAGGATGTTGAGCTCACCGCCGAGGACTTGAAGGAACTGACCAAGCAGTATAAGGAACTCGTTAAAAAGGAGAAGGGCTTTGATTTCCCTGAGGACCCTCTGGAGCAGTTGAAGATGGCTATTGAGGCGGTCTTCAAGTCTTGGAACAATCCTCGTGCCATAGCCTATCGTGAGAGGGAGAAGATTCCTCACGATTTGGGAACAGCGGTGAATGTGCAATCAATGGTTTTTGGGAATATGGGCGAGGATTCCGGCACAGGCGTGGCTTTCACGAGGGATGTGGCAACGGGAGAGAAGAGGATTTATGGGGAGTTTCTCTTCAATGCGCAAGGCGAGGATGTTGTGGCAGGCATCCGCACTCCCCTCAAGATAGAGGACCTGGAGAGGAGGATGCCGGAGATACACGAGCAGTTCGTGAGAATCTGCGAAATTTTGGAGAAACATTATAGAGATGTAATGGATATTGAGTTCACTATTGAGAAGGGGAAGCTTTACATCCTGCAATGCAGGGTTGGTAAGAGAACGGCGCAGGCGGCGATTAAGATAGCGGTTGATATGGCAAAGGAGGGGCTCATATCAAAAGAGGAGGCGGTAATGAGGATTGACCCAGCCGACCTTGACCAGCTCCTCCATCGTCAGATAGACCCGAAAGCGGAGCTAAAGGTCTTGGCGAAAGGGGTAGCCGCCTCGCCGGGCGCCGCGGTTGGAAAAGTGGTATTTGACGCTCATAAAGCTGCGGAATGGGGAAAGAATGGTGAGAAGGTGATTCTCGTCAGACCGGAAACAAATCCTGACGATATAGTGGGAATGCTTGCCTCGCAGGGAATCCTGACCGCCAGAGGCGGTATGACCTCCCACGCCGCCGTGGTTGCGAGAGGATTCGGCATCCCCGCTGTTGTCGGCTGTGAGGCTATCAAAATAGACGAGGAAAGAAACCTCTTCACCGCGAATGAGACAGTGGTGAAAGAGGGCGATGTTATTACCATAGATGGCTCCACTGGAAGAGTTATCTTGGGAGAGGCACCCCTGATTGAACCACGCCTCACAGATGAGGTTAAGGAGCTCCTCTCTTGGGCTGACAGTTTCCGCAGGCTCGGCGTGAGAACGAACGCCGATACCCCAGCGGACGCTCAAAAAGCTTTTGAGTTCGGCGCCGAGGGAGTTGGGCTCTGCCGAACCGAGCATATGTTCTTCGGCGAGGAAAGGGTTCCATATGTTCAGAAGATGATTCTTGCGGATACCACCGAGGAAAGGGAGGAAGCCCTGGAAAAGCTCCTTCCCTTCCAAAGGGAGGACTTCATCGGGATATTCAAGGCGATGCAAGGTAGACCAGTCGTCATAAGGCTGATTGACCCACCGCTCCACGAGTTCCTCCCTCGCTATGAAACCCTCCTTGAGGAAGTGATAACCCTCCGCCTCACCAATCCAAATTCTCCTGAACTCGCCGAGAAGGAGAAGCTCCTCCACAGGGTTTCCCAGCTCAGGGAGCTCAATCCGATGCTCGGTCTGAGAGGATGCCGCCTCGGCATTCTTTATCCCGAGATAGTGAAGATGCAGGTGAGGGCGATATTTGAGGCTGCCGCCGCCGTTGCTAAGGAAGGATTGCCCGTTCATCCCGAGGTGATGATTCCCCTCGTAGGGCATGTCAACGAGCTTAAATACTTACGCCCAATCCTTGAGGAAGTGGCAAAGGAGGTTCTGGAAAGAGAAGGCGTGGATATTGAATATCATTTCGGCACGATGATTGAAATACCTCGGGCAGCTCTTACCTCCAGCGAGATAGCCAAGGTCGCGGACTTCTATTCCTTCGGCACAAACGACCTAACCCAAACCGTCTTCGGCTTCTCCCGTGATGATGCGGAAGGGAAGTTCATCGGTCCCTATCTGGAGAAGGGCATACTGCCCCACAATCCCTTTGAGGTTTTGGATAGGGATGGCGTTGGCAAGCTGATGAAGATGTGCATTGAGGAAGCGAGGAAAGCTAATCCTAACATCGTCATCGGCATCTGCGGTGAGCATGGCGGTGAACCGGAATCCGTGAAGCTCTGCCACGAATTGGGGCTCGATTATGTATCCTGCTCCCCTCTCAGAGTTCCCATCGCAAGGCTTGCTGCCGCGCAAGCTAACCTGAAGACGGAGGTGTTTGAGGACAAGTAAAAGGGGGTTTTCCCAGAAAAATCTAAAAGGAGAGGAAGGTTAATGAGAAAAGAAATCATCCTAACCCCTAAGGGATATCAGCGCTTGAAGGAGGAATTGGATTATCTCAGGTCGGTTCGTCGGCAGGATATAAGGGAGCGTCTGCGGGAATCCTTAGACTTCGGCGAAGTAGGGGAAAACCCCGAGTATGAAGAGCTGAAGAAGGAGCAAGCTATGATTGAAGGAAGGATTGAGGAGCTGGAGACAATCCTCAGCCTTGCCCGCATCCTTGAGGAGGGTAGCATCAACACGGAGAGCGTTGATATCGGCTCCAAGGTGACAGTTCTCGACCTTGATACCCAGCAGACGATTCAATACACAATCGTTGACCCCATTGAGGCGAACCCAAGAGAGGGTTATCTCTCGGTTGAATCCCCCATCGGTTCCGCCCTCCTGAATAAGAAGAAGGGAGATACTACCGTTGTGAAAGTTCCTGCTGGCACCCGTAGACTGAAGATAGTGGATATATCCAAATAATGGCTGGGGAAAGCCTCGTCCAGAGCCGTCTCAGAAAGCTCGCTCAACTGAAAGAAAGAGGAATAAACCCCTTCGCCGAGGAGAGATTCAACCGCTCCCACCTCGCGCAGGAAATAAAAGAGAACTTCCCCTCCCTTGAGGGGAAGAGTTGCAGGGTAGCGGGAAGGGTCCTCGCTATAAGGAGTCACGGGAAGAGCACATTTCTTGACCTGCAGGATGCCTCGGGGAAAATCCAAATTTTAATGAGAAAGGATAGAGTTGGGGAGGAGCTCTACGAGCTCCTCCCCCTCCTCGATATCGGGGATTTAATCGGCGTGAGCGGCAATGTGATTAAGACGAAGACGGGAGAGATAACGGTTGAAGCGGATGAATTCTTCTTCCTCGCAAAGGCGCTTCAGCCCTTCCCGGAAAAATGGCACGGCTTACGAGAACCCGAGCTGAGATATCGCTTCCGCTACCTTGACCTCATAGTCAACGAGAAAACTAAGGATATATTCCTCAAAAGGGCAAAAATCCTCCAGGGAATAAGGGATTTCCTCACCCAAAGGGGTTTTGTGGAGGTTGAAACACCGATGATGCAACCCATACCGGGTGGAGCTTCCGCTCGCCCCTTCATAACCCACCACAACGCCCTTGATATAGACCTCTACCTCCGCATCGCCCCAGAACTTTACCTCAAAAGGCTCCTCGTCGGCGGTATGGAAAAAATATTTGAACTGGGAAGATGTTTCAGAAACGAGGGCATCTCCACTCGCCATAATCCCGAATTCACCCTCTTGGAGGTCTACCTCGCTTATGGGGATTTGGATGATATCAAAAGGCTCACCGAGGAACTGCTTTACTATCTCGTGAAAAGCGTCGTCGGCGCTGAGGAGATAGAATTTAAGGGAAACAAGATATCACTCCGCCCTCCTTTCCAATCCTATTCTTTATACGAACTCCTGAGAAAGGAAACGGGAATAGATTGGGAGGGCTTAAAGGATATAGGAGAGGCTAAAAGATTAGCTGAATCCCTTGGGGTTGATGTCTCCACGGATAGGACGGTGGGAGAAGTAGCCCTGAAGGTCTTGGAGAAAATGGTTGAGCCCAAGTTAATACAGCCCACTTTCGTTGAGGACTTTCCCGTTGAGGTGTCGCCACTCGCCAAGAGAAAAAGAGAGAATCCCAATTTAGCGCGCCGATTCGAGCTCTTCATCGGTGGGGAGGAATTGGCGAATGCCTTCTCGGAGTTAAATGACCCATTGGACCAAAGGGAGAGGTTTTTGGAGCAGGTGAAGAGAAGGGAAGCGGGCGATGAGGAGGCGCAGAGGATGGACGAGGATTTCATTCTCGCCCTTGAATACGGTATGCCACCAGCGGGAGGATTGGGGATAGGAGTTGATAGATTGGTTATGCTTTTCACCGATTCCCCCTCCATAAGAGAGGTTATCCTCTTCCCTCTGCTTAGACCGAAAGAGGAATAAGAAAGGAGGCAAAGAATTATGATAAGAGTTCTCGTTTGGAATGAAGGAAGACATGAGAAGTTGGATAAAAGAGTAGCGGAGATATATCCTGAGGGGATTCACGGAGCGATAGCCAAGTATCTCAGAACGCAACCGGATATGGAGGTGCGCACAGCTACTCTTGATGAGCCGGAGCATGGCTTGACGGAGGAAGCATTGAATCACACGGATGTGCTTATTTGGTGGGGGCATATGGCGCATCACGAGGTGAGGGATGATATAGTGGAGAGGGTATATAGGAGAGTTCTTGATGGTATGGGCTTGATAGTTCTACATTCTGGTCATTTCTCCAAGATATTCAGGAAGCTGATGGGGACAACTTGCGATTTGAAATGGAGGGAGATAGGTGAGAAGGAAAGGATATGGGTGGTAGAGCCGGGGCATCCAATAGCGAAGGGATTAGGGGAATACATAGAGCTTGAGCATACGGAGATGTATGGGGAGCGTTTTGATATTCCGGCACCCGATGAGCTGGTTTTCATAAGTTGGTTTGAGGGAGGGGAGGTATTCAGGAGCGGTTGTTGTTTTTACAGGGGAAAGGGCAAGATATTCTATTTCCGACCGGGACATGAGACCTATCCGATATATCATAATCCGGAGGTTTTGAAAGTCATAGAGAATGCGGTGCGTTGGGCGGCGCCGAGCGGAGGACCAACGCCCCAGTTTGGCAATCGTCCACC
>JBMFMH010000106.1:0-6938 GCA_049970775.1 bacterium
ATTTCTTCTCTTTCAGGGAAGGGGAAAGGAGCTCCTATGGGATAGATAAGTTCATCACTTAACTCCCTCGTGTGATAGGGAAGGAATATGTGGAGGAGGGGATAATAACCCTTATCGGGTTTCGGAGGAAGCGGGCAGGTCTTCTCTTCCTTTCCCTTCTTCAATAAAAGCTTCCCTTCCTCGTTGACCTCTATCAAATCCATTCTTTGCAGGCTGTATTTGTAGCTGACAAGCACTGTTCCTCCTCGTGGTATACGCCCGGAAGGAACCCTTCCTATAGCTCCCCAGATTTGGTCCACGAGGTAATCCCTTCCCTCCTCATAGATTATGGAGCCATCAGCCGATTTAACGATAACCGAGTGAGGAACTAGACAGCCGGGAAGGCAATGGTAAAGGTGAGGAGTTTTAGGTCCAGTTAATCTCGTTCCCGCCCACCAACCTTGAGGCTTCTCATCTCCGATATTCACAATCTCGTCTCTTATCTCAATTTGAGAGGGTGGAGGAATGAGGAATTCTTTCGGCTCAATGGGGATGGTTTTCCCTTTAATGAGCAAGGTTCCCATTTCAATTTTCAATTTCATATCAACGCATTTGTAGCGCAAGTTTTTCACCTCCAGCTGTTGTGGAATTAGGGGAGAAAGCAGGAAAAGGGTTAAAAATGATAGAACAAGCGTTTTCATTTTTATTCCCTCATCTTTTGGACAAGCCGTTTGAAGCGCCTTTCCGAATAGGAAAAGAATTCTTTATAGGCAGAGCATAGATAATTTTTCCCTAATATTTCACCTTTATAATTCACCCTGAACCTTGGGCATCCCTTGTTGCAAATGAATCTCCATTTACAATTTTCGCATTCAGGATAAACATTTGTCTTCAATTTCTTAAATTTCTCAAAAACCTCATTATCTTTTATTATTTCATCGAGCGGTTTCTCCATTATATTCCCTAACTTCCATTCTTTGAAAACGAAGAAATCGCAAGGATAAACATCCCCGTTGTATTCCACAACGACATAATTGCCACACTCGCTTTTATATTGGCAAAGCTCTGGCTCGAACCCCAGATAAGCCATAAGGATGTTATCAAAATCCCTGATGGAAAAGGAAGGGCTACCATTCTTAAACCATTTATCAAAGGTCTTGCGGAGGAACTTGGCGAATTCCTCAGGATTTACGGAGAAGGGCGTAACCTCGTTTGTTTGATAATCCCTCTCAACGCAAGGTATGAATTGGAGATAGAACAGCTCTTGGGAAAGGAAAAAATCGCATAATTCCTCACCTTTCCGCTCGCTTATATCCGTGATAACTGATAGCACATTTAGCTCCACATCGTAGGCTTTCAGCATTTTTATCGCCTCCATCACCTTCCTATAACTTCCTTTCCCACGGTAAAAATCGTGGATATCCTCTGGTCCGTCCAAACTCACCCCTACTAAAAACCTATACCTTTTCAAGAACTTAGCCCACTCCTCATCGAGCAGGAGGGCATTAGTTTGCAGGGCATTTCCTATAATCTGCTCTGGCTTAGCGTATTTCATCTGGAGCTGAACCGCTTTTTTATAGAAGCGGAGACCAGCGAGGGTTGGCTCTCCTCCTTGCCAGGAGAAAATCGCCATACCTTTGCTCATTTTCATATATTGGGATATAAGCGCCTCCAATACCTCATCGTTCATCAAAGCGATAGGCTCGTCGCTGTAGGGGTCAAGGGGTCTTCTATAGAAACAGTAAGTGCAATGCATATTACAGCGGGAAGAAACGGGTTTGATTAAGATTGAGGATATCATCTTGTTCAAGGCTTCGTTTCCTCCTCAAGTTGAGCTCTCGTCCAGCTATTCAACATTATATCCTCTACCTCCTCCATCCACTCAACAAGCCTTTTTCTCAACCTCTTCAATTGTTCCTTATATCTCGGTTCGGAAGCGAGATTTCTCAGCTCGGCGGGGTCTTCTCTTAAATTATAAAGCTCGTCCTCCGCTGATGCGTTCCAAACATACTTCCATTCCCTATCTCTAACCATCCTCTGCGTCCAAGAGCCAAGCTGGGCACCGTGATAGATGGAGAAAACATCCTTCCTTCCCTTCTCTTCACCTCGTGCTATTCTTATTAAGTCCTTGCCCTTAAATGTCTTGGGCAAAGGAATCCCGGCTAGATTTAGAAATGTAGTAGGAAGGTCAATCTCGTTGATGACGAACTCCTTGCACTCCATTCCCTTGGGAAGGAGAGGTGGATAGCGCATAATCAAGGGTATATGAACGACATCCTCATACATAACGAAATGTTTATCCATCATTCCATGCCCACCGCACATATCACCATGGTCCGTTGTATAAACGATTAGCGTTTCGTTTTCTATCCCCAATTCCCTAACCTTCTCCAAGATTCTCCCGATTTGATGGTCAAGCAGGGTTATTGTTGCCAAATATCTGCTTACTATTGGCGCCCATCTATCCCATCCCCATCCCTCAACTTTCCAAGTGCGTCTTTGTTGAACTTGGATATAGGGCTTTTTAGCGAGGGAATCGGGGAAACTTCTCCAAGGCTCTATTCTTTCCACCGGATAAAGCGAGAAATAGGGTTCGGGAACGACATTAGGAAGATGTGGTTCAAACGGGTCCCATCTAAGGAAAAACGGCTTTCCTTGGGAGTGGTATTTTTCCATAAGCTCAATTAGGCAGGATGCTCCCCAATGGAGCATCGTCTCCTCGGGCTTATTAATCACATCCTCTTCCCCAAACCAGATATAAGGGAATTCCTTCTTCCTTATCAAGTAGCCTGCGAATAAAATGAAGCCCTCTTTTTCCAAAGGGAGCCCGTTTTCCTTTCTCCAATTGAGGTATTCTGAGAGGGGAATGTAATTATGGAAACCATAATCAAGGGGGGTGCCATCTAGTTCGTTATGATATTTTCCTACATAGCCGAGAAGGTAACCATTTTGGCACAGGAGTTTTGAAAATGTTTGAAGATTAGGATTGGCGGGGCGATAGAGCTCGCTTCCTGGTATGCTGAGGGAGCCGTGTTGGGTAGACCATAAACCGGTGAAGAGGCTCGCTCTTGCGGGAGTGCAAATAGGGGCGGGTGTAAAAGCATAAGTGAAGTTCACGCCCTCGGAGGCAAGCCTATCTATGTTGGGGGTTTTCAAAATGGGGTGTCCATTCACACCCAAGCAGTCAAAACGATGTTGGTCTGAATGTATGAGGATAATATTGGGCTTAGGCATTTCTCCTACTCAAATATGTCAAGGGGGACTCGTCCTTCACATTGCTTAGGAATCGGTATTCCTAGCCAATGGCAGATGATGGGAACGATATCAGGTGAATGGAGGGGCACGGAGCGTCTATAATTTCTCTTTAACATTGGACCGGAGGCTATAAATATACCACAAACGGAGAAGCCAAGGAATCTCGCGCTGGGAAGGAAGGGATGATGTATTCCCTGCATCCCGCCTCCCCTCTTCACTGCGAAGAAGCCGTTTGATTTATAAATTCTCTCCGATATCGCTGTATAACTGTGGGCGCCAACCACCTCGGTATAAGGAGGCTTGAAATAGAAGACTACATCACCTACTCTTTCCCCCCACTGCCCCAAGAAATCTGCTTCCCTTTTCGGGAGAGCCAGGGCTATAGGATGTTCTCCTGTCTCAGGGTCTCTTATTGAATAAAGAATCTCGATTGATTCCCTCACGATTTTCTCGTAATCCTCAGGCTCAACTATACCATTTATTTCTCTCCCCTTTAAGTTCACCCATATGTTCTGGGCGAAAGGATTGCCACCTACGAACACCTTACTTCTCTCCATATCAATCCTATAGCCTACCGTTTCTGGGTCCCACCTTTCCTCGGGAAGCATCCCTCCACCCTCTGTTTTCTTGTAAGCCACGAGCCCTGCTTCCTCAAAGAACTTTCCTAACCAAACCCTTTTGAAAGTGGGCAGAGCAGCGTGGTCTGAGGCGATGAGCACGAGGGTTTCCTCATCTACGCAATTAGCGAGAATCTCGCCGAGAAGCCAATCAAAAATCTTATATTGCTGACGAAATTCAGCCCAAGCTTTTTCCCCCTCCTCTGGCTCGTAATCCTCCCACTCTGGGCAGAGCTCGTTCAATTTCTGGTGATTTAACCCATCTGGAGCGTGAAGTTGAAGAAAGAGAAGGTCCCATTCGTAATTATTTGCCAAGTATTTGGCGGTTAATGAAAGACCGATGGCTTGGTCCTCTATTGATTCGTAAACTTGGCAGAGGGGCATTGGTTTAGGGATGTCTTCCTTCGTGCCATCGGAAAGAATGTCCTTCCTTTGGGAAAGGAGCTCGTCTATCAACTCATCCGCTATCCGCTTTGGATATGCCCATCCCTCGGTATTGAAAATAGTTGTGCGATAAAGCAGTAATTTTTTACCATCAGGGGAAAGCTCCAGAAGACGCAGTTTGAACTTCCCCTTGAATGAACCGTATGGAGTGCTAAAGTTTTCCCACAACCATTTGGATTCTTCACCTATCCTCAAAGTAGCTAGCTTTTCCCTCGTGTTTTTCCCCTTGCAGATGATTATCTCATCGTATCCTTTTCCCCGAGAGTTTATTATCAAAATGTTGTAAATAAGTTCGGAAGCATTTGCTTTATCCCCTGGCGAAACCCACTCGCCATCTTCTAAAATCATCTCCCCTTCCCCTGATACAAGCAGGGCAGTCTCCAAGGGATGGGACTTGGAGTTGGGGATGTGGTCCCAGCCGAAAGCAGGATATATTTGCAATCTTATGCTTTGCCCAGCCTCTTCGCTTTCCGAACTATACAAATTAGGATAACTAAGCCTACTGAGTATTGAGGAGTATGGTCCCGTGCCGTCAATTACTATGCCCCTCCTAATATTTGGCGGCCAACCACCCGGATAGTTAATCAAAATGCATTTCTTACCAATTCTTTCCGCAGATTGCCAAATATATTCCGCTTGGGAGAATCTATTTAGAGCTTCCTCCTTTCTCCAATGGTCAGCGTATCTGGGGAAAATGTTAGCGCCGAACAAGTGCACCTTCTCAAAAGGTTCTCCGGGAAGATGCACGCCGAATGTGTTTATGCCGTGGGTGCCAGTATAAGCTCCCGTGGCTAAGGAAGTCCAATTTGTAGGGGTATCAGTAGGAGGTGAGGGGAGGACACGGGAGAAGATGCCGTTTTGCAGGATTTTTTTGAAATTAGGCATTATCCCTTCTTGCACGAATTTTTCAATCATCTCATACATCAAACCATCGTAGCCGAGGAAAATCACCTTCTTCATCTCCAATACCTCCCTTCTTTCAGCCAGCTTAGTATTTTCTCGGCATGCTTTTCCCTTCCCGTTTCCCGCAATCTCCTTGCGTAAGCCTCGGCGTCGTTCCTCGTATGATAGGGACCGCCTTCCCTTAGAACGGTTAGCATAGGGTCTATGCGGTTTTCCGATTTCCTCATCATCTCCTCCCACCATTCGTCAAGCAATCCCAAGCACTTTCCCACTATATCGGGACGATTCTCCGCCAAGTTGCTCGTCTCATGAGGGTCCTCCTTGAGATTGAAGAGCATTATTTTAGGGAAATCTTTCAAGCCTTCGTGGTAGGTTCTTATCATAAGCCAGTCATTCCAAACGACGCTTCTCTGACAGCTCCAAGCACAATTGCTTATAACAAGGTATTCCCTGCCCCTGGGGACACCCTTTAGCAAATCATCAGCAAAATTGATGCCATCCCATTTCGGGGGGATTTCAATATTTAAAAGCCCGAGGATGGTGGCTGCGAGGTCAACTTGATAGTAGAGGGCATTGTTGATGCCTGTGGGCAAGCCGGGAAATTTGAGGATGAAAGGAACTCTATTGGTGATGTAATCGGCGGTTTGATGGTCTCCATAGACATTCAATTCGCCGAGGTTCTCTCCGTGGTCGGAGGTGATGATGATAGCGGTATCTTCAAGAACGCCTTTTTCCTCCAAAATCTGCAAAATCTTTCCAACATATTTATCCGCATAATGAATCCCTTGGTCATAGCCATCTATCCATTTGTAAAATGCTTCTGGCGAATCTATGCAGGTGGGTATATCTTCCCAAAAGCTCTTCCACCATCTCTCCACCTCCTTTTCCCCAATCCCGAAGGGCTCCCTCGCGCTGTGAGGTCCGAAGCTCTGTAGATGTTTATCTATTATCTTTTGAGTTATCCATTTAGCTTGTGGCGGGATAGGACCGAGGTCAACCCTTTCCTCCTTTGGAGTTCTATAAGGCGTGTGAGGGTCCCAGAAATTGATGTGGAGGAACCAATTGTCCTTTTGAGCGTTTTTCTTCAGCCATTCCTCAGCGTAAGGATAGACATCGGTGGCTATTTCCATTCCGCCTTTCCCAGGATTGAAAAATTCTCGGAAGCCGGCGCAGAACCACCAGGCGGAATGTCTCTCAGCGAAAGGGCTAACGGAAACGGTATAGAAGCCTCCTGCCTTCTTCAAGAGTTCAACGAAGCCCCAATAATCCCTTTGGATGCTGAACTCCCTTTTTGCACCTACTATGAATGGGTCAGCAGCAGTTCCTCCATGCCCGACGACCCCATTGTGGATGCCGAATTTCCCTGAGAACATAGCAGCTCTTGAGGGGAGGCAAGGTGCATCGGAGGCGAAGCAGTTAGTGAATATAACTCCCTGCTTAGCGATTTCGTCTATGTTTGGGGAGGTTTTCCTCCCATAGCCATAACAACTTAAATGGTCTGGGCGAAGCGTGTCAATATCAATATAAAGAATCCTCATTCAAGGCATCCTCCTCATAAAGCAATTTTTTTAAAATTCTAGATGAAAAACGAGGAGATAAGCAAGCGTATGTATAATTCCATAACATATAAGATTCTTTAAAAAGACTAACATATTGATGTTTAATCATAAACTGAAGAGGGGAAGATTTCTCTCAGTGTCCTGTGAAACCTCTCCACATAACTTGTTCTCTTGCGGTCTT
>JBMFMH010000107.1:0-6805 GCA_049970775.1 bacterium
AAAATTGCTTTCCCATTCAAACCCCCTTTATATGTAGCAGGGTTATCTCCGGTGGACAAAGAAAGCGAATAGGGATTTTGCTCATTCCTATCCCACGAGAAACATATAGGTAGGTGTCAAATATATTGGATAGCCCCTGGGCATATCTGCGGGGAAGCCTGCTTTTGGTGAATATCGCCCCCAAAAAGGGAAGCCGTATTTGTCCACCGTGAGTATGCCCACTCACTACAAGGTCTATCTTCCCGCAAACTCTTGGGGAAAGGATTACATCGGGCTTATGAGACAAGAGAATGGAGAGGTCAGCTGAAGGAAGAGAAGAAAGAAAAGAGGAAATATCCGTTGTTTGATAATTTATGCCGATTAAAAGAATCCTTGCAGTGCCTATATTGAAAAGAAAATAACTGTCGTTCAACAAACAAACATTCGCTTTTGAGAAGATTTTAATAAAGACCTCCTCATCATCCCCATTCCCCAAAATTGCAAATTTGCCCAAAGGAGGGTTTACCCTTGAAAGGAATGTTGTGAATTCCTCTACTTTACTTTTGTAAGGAATGTAGAAGTAATCACCAAGTAGAAAGAGAAGCGAAGGAGATAGCGTTTCTATCTTTGAGAAAACGCTTTTTAAATTCGTTGAACCACGAATATGGAGGTCGGAAAGCAAAGCGATGGTCAGCTCGGTTCCCTGAGGGATGCGGGAAAAAGATAGCTCAACTTCTTCCAGCTTTGGTTCGCTGGAAGGAAAGTGGATGATTGAGCCCATAGAAGTCAGGATTTACTGCTTCTTTATCAGTTGGCGAAGTTCCGTTCTATTGGGGGATGCCGCCTCCGCCTCCTCCAAGGTTACCTGCCCACGCAAGTATAGAGAGGCAAGGGATTGATTCAATGTTATCATACCGTAGTGGCTTCCCTCTTTGATGGAGGAGTAGAGCTCTCCCGTTCTCCCCTCCTCAATTAATTTCTTAACAGTAGGGGAAGCGGTCATAATCTCAACCGCTGGTATGCGTCCCACACCCGAGGCGTGCTTCAATAATCTCTGGGCGATTACCCCGACTAAAGTATTAGCCAACTGCTCGTAAACCTGGTTGCTTTGATGTGGAGGGAAGCTATGGACGATGCGGTCAACGACCGATGCAGCAGATATCGTGTGAAGGGTTGTTAAAACAAGATGACCCATTTCCGCTGCCATCATAGCAACGCTCATCGTCTCCGCATCCCTCATCTCGCCAATCATTATCACATCCGGTGTCTCCCTCAAAACGCTCCTAAGGGCGCTCTCGTAAGATGCTGTATCCTTACCGATTTCCCTTTGACAAATCACCGACTTCTTATCCTCAAATATATACTCGATAGGGTCCTCTATCGTAATGATGTGAGCCTCCCTCGTCAGATTTATATGCTCTATAAGGGAAGCAATCGTCGTTGATTTCCCGGAACCAGTGGGACCCGTTACGATTATTAACCCCTGCTTCTGCCCTACGAGGTCCTTTAGGGAACTCGGTAAGTTGAGCTGTTCAATGGAAGGGATAGTAAGGGGAATAAGGCGAATCGCGATTGCTATGCTCCCTCTTTGCATAAAAAGATTCGCCCTTATCCTTGCAAGATTTCCCAGAGTGAAAACGAGGTCCAATTCCCTCCCCCTCTCCAACGCCTCCATCCGCTCATCGCCCAAGCGCTTGATATACTCCGGAGCATTCGCCGGGTCACGGAACTGAAGAAGAATCTCTCTGCTGGCAGAATAGATGATATTTTGCGCTATGTCTCTTATGTCTTCCTGATAAAGGAGGTCAAAATCCTCCATAACTTTTATGTCTCCGTCTACTCTTGCAACAGGCTTGCTACCTACCTTCAATAATATATCAGATGCGCGCAGTTGAACTCCTTTCTCTATTATCTCGTGAAGATTATCCATCTTGCAACAGGACCTCCTTTGCTTTTTTTATCTGAATTTCTATCGCTTTTTCTCCCGTTCCTCCGGGGAAGTTGCGCCTTTCGTAAAAAGAAGACAAAGAAAGGCATTCATATACATCCTCCCCGAAGGCGGAAGAAAACACCTTCATCTCTTCAACTTTTAGTTCCTTTAAACTTTTGTTATTCTCCAAAGCATAAAGAAGCATCTGCCCAACCGCACGATGCGCCTTGCGAAAAGGCACCCCTTTTTTGATAAGATAATCAGCAAGCTCTACTGCTAATAAATAATCATCTATGCTCTTCTCCATCCTCTCCCTATTGAAAGAGACATTGTTAAGAATCTTTGTCATTGCCTTCAAGCATCCCTTCAAATTGTCTACAGCATCAAAGAAGAGGGGCACTTGTTCCTGCATATCTAAATTATAAGAAAGAGGCAACCCTTTTAAAATAATAAATACAGAAACGAGTGAGCCGATTATCCTCCCTGTTTTCCCCCTTATGAGTTCCGCCGGGTCAGGATTCTTCTTGTGAGGCATCATACTTGAGCCGGCGCAAACAGCATCGGCAAGGGATAAGAACGAGAATTCCTGTGTTGCCCAAAGGACTATCTCTTCCGCAAGCCGTGATAAATGGATTGAGCAGATGGCGCAATCGGAAACGAATTCAAGGAGGAAATCACGGTCAGAAACAGCGTCAATGGAGTTTTCAAAGGGACGGCTGAAGCCCAATAAATTAGCTTTCAGCTGAGGGTCAAGTTCAACGCCCGCAATCGCCCCTGCCCCTTCCGGAGATACATCTATCCTCTTTAAGCTATCCCTGAATCTCTCTTTATCCCTTTGAAACATCCAAAAGTAAGAGAGAAGATGATGAGAAAGGGCAACCGGTTGGGAATGTTGAAGATGAGTATAACCTGTGAGCTTCCATCCCTTGTGCTTTTCCGCAAGGCTTAACAGCGTTTCCTGCAGGGAGGTTATATCCTTCATTATGAGGTCCGTCTCTTCCTTAAGATAAAGCCTGAGGTCGCAGGCTATCTGCTCATTGCGGGAGCGATAAGAACGCAGAAAACCAGCCTCTTCCCCTATTTTCTCCTCCAGCCAATTCTCAACCAATGTATGGATATCCTCCGCCTCATCCCCTTTTATCTCCCGCTCTCCCTTCCCCACCTCCTCCTTTATCTCCTCTAATGCTTTCAATATTTTCTCCGCCAATTCCTCGCTTATCACTCCCGCAGAAAGGAGCGCCCTCGTGTGGGCTTGGTCGCCCTTTATATCGTATAAAAGCAACCTTTTATCTACAGGCAGGGATGAGATGAATTTCTCAATGAAGGGGTCCAAAGGCTCCCTGAACCTTCCTCCCCAGAGCTTCATTTTCCTCGCCTACCTTCTATCTTATAGGGAAGCCCCCAAATCTGAACGAAGCCCTCCGCTAATCTTTGGTCAAATACATCCCCCTCCCCGTAAGTTGCCAAAGAGAGGTCATAGAGACTGTATGGAGAAGACCTGCCAACGGGCACACACAAGCCCTTGAAAAGCTTCATCCTGACCTTACCCGTAACGAACTTCTCCGCCTCTTCCACAAAAGCCTCCAAACATTCCCTTAAATGGGAGAACCAAAGCCCGTAATAGATTATCTCCGAAAATTTCGTGTCTATATAATTCTGTTTAAAATGAAGTAGCTCCCTGCTCAAGGTTAAGGCTTCTAAATCCCTATGGGCGGTTATGAGAATGACCGCTGCGGGAGCCTCGTAGACCTCACGGGATTTTATCCCCACTAATCTATTCTCCACCATATCTATCCTACCCACACCGTGGCGACCACCTACCTCGTTTAAACGGGAAATTAAAGAAGGCAAGGAAAGCCTTTCCCCATTGATGGCAACAGGCTCACCCGCTTGGAACTCAATCTCCAAATACTCTGGCTCATCTGGAGCCTCAAGGGGCGACCTCGTCCATAGGAAAGCATCCTCAGGGGGTTCCGCTTCTGGGTCTTCAATGGGTCCACACTCAATGGAGCGTCCCCAAAGATTAACATCTATGGAATATGGCTTTTCCTTCTTTACAGGAACAGGTATGCCTCTTGAGCGGGCATACTCTATCTCCTCCTCCCTAGTTAGCCCCCATTCACGCACGGGAGCGATTATTTTCAAATCGGGAGCGAGGGACATAAAGGAAACCTCAAAGCGCACCTGGTCATTGCCTTTCCCTGTAGACCCATGTGCTACCGCTTTAGCATTTTCCTCCCTCGCTATTTCCACAACTTTCTTTGCGATTAGGGGACGAGAAAGGGCAGCGGAGAGGGGATATCGTCCCTCGTAGAGGGCGTTTGCCTTTAAAGCGGGAAGGACGAAATCCCTTGCAAATTCCTCCTTAGCATCAATAACATAGGCGGAAACCGCCCCTATCTTCAACGCCTTCTCCTTTATCTCCTCGTAATTCTTCTCCTCACCTACATCAACCGCCACCGCAACCACATCAAAATCGTATCTCTCAGCAAGCCATTTTATGGCTACCGAGGTATCCAAACCTCCTGAATAAGCAAGAACAACTTTTTCCTTCAATTCCTCTTTCCTCCTTCTCAAATCCTCTCTATAGATTCTACCGCAGACAAAGGACACTGTAAATTCACTTAAACAAATAAAGCGAGAATAGCTTTCTGAATATGAAGCCTGTTCTCCGCTTGGTCAAATATTATGGAATGCGGTCCGTCCATCACTTCATCCGTGATTTCCTCCCCTCTCCTCGCAGGAAGACAATGCATAACCACCACATCCCGCTTTGCCAAACTCAAAACGGAGGAATCCAACTGGTAAGGAGCGAAATCCCTCCTCCGCTTCTCTGCCTCCTCCTCTTGCCCCATTGATACCCAAACATCGGTGTAGATTACATCCGCTTCCCTTATCCCCTCCCTTATCTCGTTTGTGGAAAGGAAAGAGGTTTTTCCCTTCACTTCTTCCTGAATTGATTCTGGAAGCTCATATCCTGGCGGTGAGATGTGAACGAAGGGAACCCCCAAGAGGGCGGAAAGCAAAGCAAGGGAGGCGCAGACATTGTTGCCATCCCCTAAAAAAACGAACTTCATCTTCTCGTTGAGCTTTCCCTTTTCCCAGAGAGTGAAGAAATCGCCAAGCGCCTGACAAGGATGCTCTTTGTCTGATAGCCCGTTTATAACCGGTATGTTAGCGTGCTTGGCTAATTCCTCAAGGGTTTCCTGCTTGAAGACCCTCGCCATAATGGCATCAACATATCGCTCAAGGGTCCTCGCTGTATCGCCAATCGTTTCCCCTCTCCCCAACTGCAGGTCTTGACGGGAAAGAAACAAAGGATAAGCACCCAACTGATAAACCCCCACTTCAAAAGAGACCCTCGTCCTCGTTGAGGGTTTCTCAAAGAGGAGGGCGATAGCCTTCCCCGCAAGCAAAGGATGTGCCTCCCCTCGCTTCAACATATCCTTCAGCAACCTCCCCACATCAAATAATATATATACCTCCTCCCTCACGAGGTCGGATATTGAGAGGAGGTCCCTACCTTGAAATCTTCTCTTAATCTCTTTTATCTCCGAGTAATTCACGGATTACCTCCTTTAAGATAGCTATTCCCTTCTCTACCTCTTCCCTCTCTATAACAAGGGGAGGAAGGAAACGCAAAGTATAATCGCTCGTTGCATTTATTATTAAACCTTTCTCAAGAGCAAGGGAAACAACTTGCCGGGCAATCGGCTGGGAGAACTCAAGGGCAAGCATAAGCCCCAATCCCCTGATTTCCTTAATAGCTTGAACCTCTTCCTTCAGCTCCTCAAGCTTTTCCAGGAAAAATTTGCCAACCTCTTTTGCTCTTTGGGGTAGCTTTTCCTCCTCCAATATCTCCAAAACCGCTAAGGCAGAGGAACAAGCAAGGAAGTTCCCGCCGAAAGTTGAAGCGTGGTCTCCGGGAGAAAAAGCCTCCGCCACCTCTGGACGAGCGAGCATCGCCCCGATGGGCACACCACCACCCAACGATTTCGCTAGCGTTAGGATGTCCGGCTCTATGTCATAAAGTTGGTAGCAAAATAAGGAACCACATCTGCCCAATCCCGTCTGCACCTCATCAAGAATCAGGAGTATATCCCTCTCCTTACAAAGCTTATAAATCCCTTGCAGGAACTCCTTTTCCGCTGGGTAAACCCCGCCTTCCCCCTGCACAGGTTCAAGTATCACAGCACAGGTCTCCTCATCCATAAGGGAGGCAAAGGTGGATAGGTCATTGTAAGGAGCGAAATAGACGCCAGGAAGAAGAGGCTGGAATTTCTCCCTGTATTTCTCCTGTCCAGTGGCAGAGAGGGAAGCGAGAGTTCTTCCGTGGAAGGAATTTAAGGCTGAGATTATCTTATACCTCCCCTTGGGTTTCCCATATGCACGAGCCAGCTTTAGCGCTGCTTCGTTTGCCTCTGTGCCAGAATTACAGAAAAAAGAGAGCATTCCCGTCAATTTGAATAAGCGTTCGGCGAGTTCCTCTTGGGGCGGAATATGGAAGAGATTAGAAGTATGAAGGAGGAGCGAGCTCTGTCTTTGGATAGCGGAAACGACCTTTGGATGACAATGACCAACATTACACACTCCTATACCAGCGAGAAAATCAATATATTCCTTTCCCTCAACATCCCAAAGCCTTGCCCCTTCGCCCTTCACGAAGGCAACGGGAAACCTCCTATAAGTGTTGATTAGGTATTCGCCCTTCAACTGTTTCATAAATCAAATTATAAAACCGATTAACGCCCCAGGCAAGGAACTGTATAGTCGTCTTTAATACTCGGGACCTTGAGCCCAAACATTTAGGGGCACCCTGTTTTTTTCTTTTTTTCAACAAGATTTCCCTTGCATAAGTTTGCATAATTTTGTATCCTTATTTCAAAGAAGGGCGAG
>JBMFMH010000108.1:0-6739 GCA_049970775.1 bacterium
TTAACTATATAATAACAAAAGTAGGAAGATGGTTTGCGCGTTCCAAAGAGCATGGGCGAGAATGGAGGGAAGGAGGGAATGCCTTTTTTCGTAAAGGTAAGTGAACACCATCCCTAAGGTCATCAGGGGGAGGAGGCGCGATACATCCGCATGGACGGAGGCAAAGAAGAAGGAACTCAAGATTATGGCGGGAACGACTCCCAGCTCCTCCCTCAAAGATGGATAAAGTAACCCACGAAACAATAGCTCCTCAAACAGCGGAGCGAGAAAAACGATAAGGAACAATAAAGCTGCTTTTCCTCCCGCTGGTGAGGTAAGAAAGAAGTAGGGGATATCCTCTTTCCCTTTTATGGAGGTAAAACGGAATAGATAGGAAAAAACGAAGGCGAGGACAACGAGGGGAAAGGAAACAGCCCAACCGCTTAATCCCCAAAGAAGATATCCTGAGTCTCCTTTCCAGCCGATGCTCTTCAGGGAAATACCAAGGCGAGAGCATCGCTTTTTTGTGAGAAAGAAAATCAAGCCACCGCCAACGAGCTCTGCTAATAGGAAGAAAACTGGTATAAGCCTTTTCCAAAAAGAGGAAGAATAGATGGGAAGGGAGACAAGGAGTAAAGGAATGGAGCTGATGGCGGATTGGACGAGGATAAAAAGGAAGATTATAGCAATTGCCCAGCCCCAACCCAGGGAAGGCGGTGCCCCAGAGGCTGAAGGTAATCTTTTTGCCAAAACCGTTAAATATAAAATCAAAAGGAATATGCCGAGAAAGAAAAGGAAAATCATATAGAAGCCGAGGAAAAAAATCCTCAGGATGATGGAGCGGTTGAGATTTCTTAAATTAGCTTCCGCTTTCTCCGCTTCCCGAAGATTCCCCATCATCTTGTAGAGATGAGAGAGGGGCTTATCTCTAAACCATCCCCTTAATCTGCTCTTTAGTTCCTTCTGAAGGAGAGCAGCTGTTTCCTCGTCTATTTTTTTCTCCGAATATAAGCTTTGGAGGAGGGATGGGAGGGGGTCGGTGGGAAGCGCTTGCTCCGCCCTTTTCAAAAGGGCTGAAGCTGATTTATAGTCCCCTCTTTCCCCTATCGCTATTGCCCCTAGGATAAGATAAAGGGGGTTATTTGAGCGCTCAGCGTAACTTTTAAGGGTTTCCCATCCCCAGCTCCACTGAAGGAGTGGGGAAAGGAACTTAGAAAGGGCACGAAGGTCCTCCTGGGGAATTTCCAGGCGAAAGCCTTTGCTGAAAAAGTTCGTCGGAATGAGTATAAGAAGCGAGAGAGCTACGATGACGGCGATGGGGAGTCCTCTGCGCATTCATCCTCCTTTTCCAATAATTGAGCGAATGTGTTGATAAGGGCTAATATCTGAGCTTTAAGGGTGTTTTTCTCTCCCTTGAGCTCCTCTATCTCCTTCTGGATATCTTGTTTTTCAAGGTATGCTTTTTCAATTATTTCCCTTGCCTTGTTATTCGCCTCCTCCAATATTAATTCCGCTTTCTTATGAGCGGTGGCGATTGCCTCATCGGCTGTTTTTTGGGCGAGGACAATTGCGTTCTTCAATGTCTCCTCCATTTTCTCAAAATAGGAAAGCTTCTCCTTCGCTTTCTCTAACTCCTCTTTCAGGGAAGCATTTTCCATTATTATCTCGCCCATACTCTTTGATACCTCGTTGAGGAAATCATCAACTTCCTTGGGATTGTAGCCTCTTATTTTCTTTCCGAATTTCTTTTCCATTATATCAACGGGCAGTATCCTCATTTTCAGCCTCCCTCTGCAACTCTTTTGCCCTTCTATAAGTCTCCTCTATCCCCATCATCAGAATGCCTCTCAATCCAGCTTTTTCCATAGTGCTTATCCCAGCAATGGTCGTTCCCGCAGGTGAACAAACGGCGTCCTTCAATTCTACGGGATGTTTAGAGGAACTAAGCAAAAGGGACGCGGTTCCCAAAAAGGTTTGGGCTGTGATGAGAAGAGAAAGCTCTTTTGGCAAACCGATTTTCACCCCTCCATCCGCTATGGCGTCAATTAAAAGGGAAACAAACCCTGGTCCGCTACCGCTGAGGGCGGTTATCGCATCCATCAAGTTTTCCTCCACCCGCAGAACTTTTCCCGTGAGCTGGAAAAGCTCCTCGGCTATCTCCAATCCTTCCTGCTCTCCCGCAATAGCGATGAAGCCCTCACCTACTTCACAAGCGATATTCGGCATAGCCCTCACCCATTTAGCGCTTGCTCTTTTGGCTAATTGCTCTAAGCTAACGCCCGCTGCTATGCTGATGGCAATCTTACCTTTGAGAAAGCCCCCCACTTCATCCAAAAGCGGTAAAAGTTCCTTTGGCTTAACCGCAAAAACAACAACATCCGCCTTTTCAATTGCCGATGTGCAGTTAGGGGCGAACTCCGCTCTCCCTTTGAATGGCTCAAGCGCTAAGGGGTTTTTATCATAGATGACGATTTTCTCCTTCTCCATTCCTGCTTTTAGCCATCCTTTCAACAAAGCGGAACCCATCTTACCTACGCCGATAAGAGAGATTATCAAGGATTATAAGCACCTCCTTTTTTAATCTATTCTATGATACCCTCAGGGGAATGTCAAAGCGGTAGGAGAAGAGAACGAGGGTAGCCAAAACGAGCGGAGCGAACTCCGCGCTTATTATGTTCTCTCCAAGGGAAATCAGCTTTGCCCCTTTTCCCCTTGCCAGAGATATCTCCCTTTCACTGAACCCGCCTTCCGGTCCCGTTATGAGGGCAACCTTTTCAGGCACATTAAAAAGATTGGTTCCTGCCATCTCTTCCGCTCGTTCATAGGCTATGAGAATAGGAATGTCTTCCAGCTCCTCTAAAACATCCTTAAAGTTCCTTATCCTCTTAACCTCAGGGTAGAAAGGTGAGCGAGATAATTCTGCCTCTTCAATAGCTTGTTTCTGCCATCTCGCTTCCCTTTGCCTCTTCTTTTTCTCGTCCAATTTAACCACCGTTCTCTCGCTTATAAAGGGCAGGAAGGCGCTTATCCCTATTTGGGAGAGGGCTCGGATGGATGTTTCCGTCCTATCACCCTTAAGAAGGGGAATTGCGGAGATTAAAAAAGGTGGCTTTCTTTCTTTCCACTCCTTCCCGATTATTTTTAGGAACGCCTTTCCTCTGCTTGCGGAAATAAGCTCGGCGAGAAAATAGGCTCCTTCACCATCCATCAAAAAAAGCCTTTCTCCTTTCCGCAACCTAAGCACATCCAACAGATAAAAGGCTTTTTCACCCTCCAGAATAACCTCTTCTCCTTGTAAATCCTTTGCTGGAAGGAAGATGTGGGGAAGGGTCATTTTATTCTTCTTAGATAGATGCCATCCAAACCGAAATAATAACCGCTTGAGCTATCGCTTTTCCCTTTACAAAGGAAGCGGAGCTTGTGCTCTCCCGCAGATAATTGGACAACGGCGAGATTTGCCCTTTTAGTCTGGACACTTGGGCTATAGAGGTTAAATATTTGACCGATTTCCTTTCCGTCAAGAAAGGTCTGCCAGTTGCCGTAGTCCCAGGAATGAGTGATGTCCAGCTTCAGGACATAAAGCCCTTCTTTGGGAAGGAAGAAAGTGAGTTCCAAGGAAGCGTCTGGGGTATGGGGTGTAAAGAATAATTGTTTGCCACCGCTCCAATCGCCTTCTTGAATTTGGAGGGCATCCTGTGGGTTCGCCTTGGCTGTGGGAAGGAGAGATTCGGCTTCTAGATAAATATGAGGGACGAACCTTTCCTCAAGGGGTGGAACCTTTGCGAATCGCGGCGCTTTGCCAGTTTGATACCAGTAGGCGACGGAGGAGAAGAAGTCATCCCGTTCAGCAAAGCCGGAGGTAAATTTTTGCGTCTGGAAATCGTAAGTAGCGCCTTTATGTTCTATAGTAACGAGCAGGGATTTTTCAAAAGGTATTGGGTCTTGGATGTGCCAGCGGTAAGCGGTCCCCCTATCGTCTACATCGTAGCCTTCCCAAACGCTGACTCCGTGATACAGTTGGTTGAATTGGCGGAAGCCCCAGGCATCGTTGAAGTAATCCTCCGTTCCCGTCCCTCGCAGAGATGGGACCTTTTCTCCATCTATATAGAAACGGTCGTCACCTTCGCCGAACCAGCCTGGTTGATTCATTTGGACGGAAAGGACTGTCCCAACATAGAAGCCCTTTCCTTTAGTTTTCAAGATGAGGTAATCCTTTCCCATTTCACAGGGATATTCCTGTCTGTATTGGGCATGGAAGTAGGGGACATTTGGAGGAAGGGATTTAAGCTTCAACCAATCTATCATATAATAGAGGGCACGGACAGCTTTATCTGGGGAATCGTTTGTAATGGTGATTTTCGCGGATTTTCGGAAAGGCATAAGCCAGTAGCAATTATATGCTCTGCCATCGGAGGAAATCTGAACTGGTAAGGAATTGAGACTTGTGAGAAGCCCGTGTCCAACGGCGAAGAAATCACCTAAGGGAGATTCAACTGATGGGTCCTTATTATCGTCCCAATAGATGCGCAGGACGAGGGAGCGAGGGAAGTATTTATCCTCAGCCCAAATAGTGAACCAAATATGGGTGATGATTCCCGGACCCTTCAGCTCAGCAAGAGTAAAGGTTTGTTTTGGGGCGATGTAGCGAAAATCTGCGTTGCCATTTTCCCAATTGGGGTCGGAGCTGGAGGCACGCATCGGAATGGCACCCTTTAGAAATGAACCATCACCCAAAAGGAGTGTTTCAAGAAGGGAAGCGCTAACGAGGGATACGCTAAAACAGAGAAGGAGGAGAAGCATCTTTTTGATTTTCATCCTAAATCACCTAGATTAATGGTAAGGGGAAAGATTAACGCAAGGCAAGGGGGAAAATTGGGGGAGGAGTTTCAGACAAGATGATTTTCAGCTATAATCTTCTAAAAATGCGTTGGGCTAAAGTAGAAGTGAAGGTAGCTCCAACCCAAAGAGAACTCCTCATTGGATTCCTCCTGAGGGAAGGAATTCAGCAATGGGAGGAAGGGGAGGGTTTGATAATTTATCTTCCTGCCAATTCATCTTTAAAATCGTTTTTGAAAAGCCTTTATGAGTTCATATTGGAATCACTCAACGAGGAAGGATGGTCTATTTCCCTCTCGTATATTGATGAGAGGGATTGGGGGAAGGAATGGAAAAAGGCTTTTCCACCTCGTAAGGTGGGAGATAAGTTGGTGATAAAGCCTCCTTGGGCGGAATATATGGCGAAGGAAGGAGAAATCGTTCTTGAGATAGAACCTCGTTCCGCTTTCGGAACGGGCGAACATCCTTCCACTCGCCTCGTTTTAGCTCTTTTGGAAAGATATATCAAAGCAGGGGATTTGGTTATTGATGTGGGATGTGGTTCCGGGATTTTATCTTTTGCTTCAATACTTCTTGGAGCAAGAAAGGTTATCGGGGTTGATATAGATGAAAGCGCTATAGAGGAGAGCAAAGAAAATGCGGAAAGGCTTTCCTTAAGCGATAGAGCGGAGTTCGTGAGGGGAAATTTGCTCAAGGATATTCCAGTTGTGGAGGTGGATATAATTCTTTGCAATATAGACCTCCCCTCTCTAGGGAATCTTTTCCCCTATTTACCATATTTTTTAAAGAAGGGAGGTTATTTGATAGCATCTGGATTCACAATTGAGGGTTACAAGCTTTTGGAGGTTCCAGAGAATTTAGAGGAGGTAGAAAAAAAGAGGGAGGGGGATTGGCTGGGGGTGGTATGGAGGATGAGGTAGGAATAGAGATTGTGGGCGTCGGCGGAGCCGACGCCCAACTCTTTAAATCACACTTAGTTCCTTCAATACTTTCCTAATCTCCTCTTTAACCTGCTCGCTCGCCGCACAAAGCGGCGGCCTCGGTGGTCCTACCTTTACCCCTACCATCTCCAACGCAGCCTTGACCGGTATCGGATTCGTCGTTATGAAAAGAACCCGGAAAAGAGGCAAAAGCTCAAGGTGGATTCTCTTCGCCCCCTCCACATCCCCTGAAAAGAAAGCGTCTATCATCTCTCCCAATCGCTTCCCGGCTATATGCGAGGCAACGCTTATAACCCCTTTGCCACCAACGGAAAGCATAGGTAAAGTCAATGCATCTTCCCCACTTAGAATCTCAAAATTCTCTCCTGTAAGGGATGCTATTTCAGATACCTGCACGAGGTTCCCACTTGCTTCCTTCACTCCCTTGATATTCGGCACATCTTTAGCGAGGCGAGCGAGTGTCTTCGCTTCCAAATTACAGGCAGTTCTACCGGGAATGTTGTAAATTATCACGGGAAGCGATGTCTGGGAAGCGATTGTCTTAAAATGATTATAGAGTCCCTCCTGCGGTGGCTTGTTGTAGTAGGGAACAACGAGCATTATCGCATCGACGCCGACCTCCTCAGCTGCTTTCGTCAGGTGCACGCTCTCCTCAGTGCAGTATGAACCAGTGCCCGCGATTATCCTTGCCCTTTTGCCTGCGACTTCCTTTACCTCCTTAAAGAGGCGCACCTTTTCCTCAAAGGAAAGGGTAGGGGATTCACCCGTTGTCCCTGAGACAACCAATCCATCGGAGCCAGTTTCTATAAGATAGTCGGTAAGCTCTCTTACAGCTTTCCAATCAACGGAAAGGTCCTCATCCTTAAAAGGAGTGACCATAGCGGTTATGACTTTACCGAAGATGTAATCCATAAACAAACCTCCCCTTTTTAATGGATTTTCTCTATTTTAGCATTGATAAATCAGGAAATCAATAATGAGGA
>JBMFMH010000109.1:0-6736 GCA_049970775.1 bacterium
TCATCTCTTTCACCTCCTTTCTTATAGATTTTTCCTTCTTATCTCTAGCTGGCGTGAGCATTTATCATCCCCTCCTTTCTATGTGGATTTCCTCACTACCAGCTTCGGTTTTATGTAGATTATCCTCTCCTCCAGTTCCTTACCCTTAAGAAGCAGAAGCAGTAGCCTCGCCGTCTCCGTCCCCATCCGATGAAAGTCTATGTGAAATGTCGTCAAGGCTGGCTCGATCATCTCCGCTATCGCCATATCATTGCAACCAACAACAGCGATATCCTCCGGCACCGAAAGACCCGCATCTTTTATCGCCTTTATCGCCCCAACAGCAATGAAATCATCTCCACATATCACCCCATCGGGTCTCTCCTCCAAGAGAGTCCTCATCAGTAAATAGCCAGAATCGTAGTCGTAATAGCCAGTACGAACAAGAGAAGAGGAAAAAGGAATCCCTACTCTCCCTAAACCAAGCCTGTAGCCCTCAAAAAGATTCCTCGCTATGGGAAATGTCTCCCAGGCGTTTATAAGCGCTATCCTACGACGCCCTAAGGAAGCCAGATATTCAACCCCAATGTATCCCACCCAAGCATAATCGGCTATTACCAAAGGTATTTTGAGGGAGGAGTCCAAATTATAGCCCACTACCGGCAGGAAACTCGCCACCCTCTCTATCTCCTCATTGGCAAGCTCCTGAGCGCCCAATATCAATCCATCTACCCTTTCCATAGGAACGACATTGAAAGCTGTCCTCTTGCTTGGAAGGAGAGAAGGGGTATGCCTTGCGGTATAAATGAGGAGCCGGTAGCCTTCTTTTACCACTACTTCCTCTATCCCTTTCAGGATTTCAATTCCCACGGGATGAACGCTGTGAACAAAGTCCCAAAAGACAACGCCTATCGTCATTGTCCTTTTTCTCTCCTTAAAATCCCGCACAAACCTCCCTTTCCCCTTCACATTTATCAACAGTCCTTCCTCTTCAAGCTCCTTGAGAACACGATTTACCGTTGCCCGTGCTAATTTCTTTTCAAGGGCTAAATCACGCTCGGAAGGGATGCGCTCTCCCGGCTTCCAAACGCCGTTCCTGATTTTCTCCAATATTTCTTCCTTAAGCATTCTTCTTTCCATAATGTGGTATAGACCACTATACCAATATCATTATAGGATGCAAGTCTATTTCCTGTCAATACTTTTTAAAAAATTTCTCGTGCATCAATGTATTGACGCTTTCAACGAGGAAAGTTAATATTTTTATTGCTATGAGCATGCTTTCCGTTATTGGGAAATCCTTAATCCTTCTTGGAGGCTTCCTTCTCCTATCCGGCGCCCTTATCCTTCTCCTCTCCTCCCTCGGCTGGAGATGGAAGCTTCTCCCAGGCGATATTTTCATTCAGAAAGATAACTTCACTTTCTTCTTCCCCATAACAACCAGCATCCTTATCAGCCTTTTCCTCACCCTTCTCTTCACCCTCCTATCCCTTATTTTGAGGAAATAATGAAAGTTTCCGATTTCCTCTACGAGTTACCACCCCGTCTCATCGCCCAAAACGGAGTCGAGCCGAGGGATGCATCCCGTCTGCTCGTCTTAAATAGAAAAAACGGAGAGATTATGCATCTTCCCCGTTTTAGGGAAATAGCGAATCTCTTGAAACAAGGAGATGTCCTCGTCTTAAACGATACGGAAGTCATACCAGCTAAGTTGAGGGGAAGAAAGGACACTGGAGGTAAAATAGAGGTCTTGATTTTAACCGAGGCGGAAGAGGGAGTATATGAGGTATTGTTGCGTCCAAGCAGGAGGATAGATATCGGAAGAAAGATAATTTTCTCCACCCCACAAGGAGAGGAAATTACCTCCGAATTGATAGGCAGAAAAGAAGAGAGGTGGTTGTTGAAGTTCCCCTTGGGCTTTTCTCCCTTCTCCCTCGGCGAGCTTCCTTTACCCCCTTACATCAAAAAACCACTCAAGAACCCCTCTCGCTATCAAACAGTATATGCAAGAATAAAAGGCTCCCTCGCCGCTCCCACAGCTGGTCTCCATTTTACTCCAAGCCTTTTGGAGGAATTAGCAAGCAAAGGTGTGGAGATAGTTTACATCACCTTACAAGTAGGCTTAGGGACATTTAAACCCATAAGAACGGAGAATGTTGAGGAGCATAAGATGGAAGAGGAGGAATTTGAGATAAGCGAGGAAGCAGGGGAGAGGATAAACTTGGCTAAGAAAGAGGGGAGAAGGGTAATCGGGGTAGGAACAACCGTTGTGAGGGCGCTTGAGAGCGCAGCGGAAGGAAATAAGGTGAAAACAGGAAGGCAAAAAACCTCTCTTTTCATTTACCCAGGCTACCAGTTTAAGATTATAGATGCTCTGATAACAAATTTCCATCTTCCTGCTTCAACTCCCCTCCTTTTGACTTGTGCCTTCGCTGGCAAGGAACTCGTGTTCAAAGCGTATGAGGAAGCGAAAAGGCTTGGATATAGATTCCTCAGCCTCGGCGATGCTATGTTTATAATATAAAAACTCTTATTGACGAAGGGAGGAATTTAGTATAAATTTTAATTAAAAACTTATAAAAAGGTGATAAAGATGCGCAGCTTAAAGGATTGGTTTGATTATGTGGAGAGGCAAGCTAAGGAATTAGAGAAAAAGACAAAGGCGGATGTGAAAACACCCCAACCTGAAAAGAGCGAGAAACAAGTGGAGAAGAAAGGAGAACCTCCTAAGGGGAAGGGAATCGTGTTTGATGAGATTTATTTGGGCGGGAAAGGAGAAACTGGTGGGAGGGGAATAACATTTGTCCTGCCGGAAAAGGGAAAAGAAGAAAGGGCAATCAAGGGATATAAAAGGGCAAAGAAGGAAACGAGGGAGGAGTTCCTACAGCGACTTCTTGACCCCGTTCTAACCTTGCAGGATGTGGCTCGCCTCCTCAATGTCTGTCCTATGACGGTGAGGAGGTGGACCAATAAAGGGATATTGCCTTCCTTCAGGACTCCAGGAAATCAAAGGCGATTTCGCCTTTCCGATGTTTTGAAGTTTATGGAGGAACGAGGCGCTCTGAAGGGAGGAGAAGAATGATAAGGGGAATATTCGCAAGGATTAAGGAAATCCTTCGGGGAGGGAAACCCGATGCCACCCTTCTCAGCGAGGTAGAGGAGCTTCTCCTGAGCGCCGATGTAGGGGTAAAGATGACGGAAGAACTGCTTCCCTTAATCCAAGGAGGAGATTACAGCCTGTTGAAAAACAAAATAATAGAGATTCTCTCCCCTCCTTCTCCCCTGAAGATTTCGCCTGAACCTCCCACTGTTTATCTTTTCTTGGGGGTCAATGGGACAGGTAAAACGACAACGATAGCGAAGCTCGCCTATCGGTTGAAGAAGGAAGGGAAAGAATCCCTTTTGGTAGCGGGAGATACATTTCGGGCGGCTGCCGCTGAACAGCTGGAGGAATGGGGAAGAAGAATTGGGGTTGATGTGATAAAGCAGAAGGAAGGAGCAGACCCCGCCGCAGTGGTTTTTGATGCGTTATCTGCCGGTAAGGCGAGGGGAATACCCTTCATATTGATAGATACCGCAGGACGCCTTCATACAAAAAGCCACTTGCTGGAGGAATTGAGAAAGATTAATAAAGTGATAGAGAAGCAGTTGGGAAGGAAACCGGATGAAAGCCTCCTCGTTTTGGATGCGACGATTGGGCAAAATGCTATTCAACAGGCAAGGGTCTTTCTGGAAGCCTGTGATGTGACGGGGATTGTCCTTTGTAAATACGATGGAACAGCTAAGGGAGGTGCTATAATTCCCATTAAAAAGGAGCTGGGAATCCCCATAAAACTGCTCGGAATAGGCGAGAAGATGGAGGATTTGATAGATTTCGACCCTGTTTCCTTCACCGAGGCATTATTCAGCTCCTGAACTTATAAAAAGAACTTTAGGGATATGTGTTTTTATATGATTTATTCATCAATGGGGAAAAATTTGATTTGCAAGAATCGCACCGTCTGTGTTTTCTCTTTTTCACCCTAAAAAGGGAACAATTCTCGGGATGAAGGCTCGGTGTTCATCACGATTACGAATTAGAGCAGGATTTTTACTTTTATTATTCCCATACCAGCAACAAAATCTTATGCTACAGCAAAGCGGTAAAACATTAATTCAGAATGATTTGTTCACAAAAGCCCACATTTTATAAGAAATCTCTTCTTCTTCAACAATTCCTTGATATTTCCATCAAACACTATCTCCCCTGCACTTAAAACGATTGCCCTTTGGCATAGCCTTAACGCAAATGGCAAGTCGTGTGTTGCAAGAAGCATCGTTCCCGCAAAATTCTTGAGAAACTTCATTAATTCCCTTTTCCCTCTCCCATCAAGATTAGCGCTTGGTTCATCTAAAAGGAGTATCATCGGTCTCATAGCAAGAACACCCGCTAAACAAGTTTTCCTTTTCTCCCCTTGTGATAAGTTATGAGGATGTGTTTCCTCGTATCCCCCTAACCCAAACCTCTGCAAAATCTCCCTTGCCAAACTTTCCGCTTCCTCCCTCTTATAGCCTATGTTCAATAAACCGAACATAACATCCTCAAAAACAGTTGGCATCAATAGTTGGTCATCGGGGTCCTCAAAAATTATCCCCATAATCTTCCTCAGCTTTGCGAGGTTTTCTTTCCTCATCTCAATCCCGAAGATTTCCACTTTCCCTTCAGGTTTTAAAAAACCCGCTATTGTCCATAACAAGGTGGATTTACCCGCCCCATTCGCCCCTAAAATCGCCACCTTCTCTCCCTTCCTTATCCTTAAATTAATTTTCTTTAATGCCTTCCTTCCGTTCGGGTAAGTATAGGAAAGGTTTTCCACCTTTATTTCCTCTCCAGAGGGAAAAGCACCCTCCAACCCCTCCCAACCCCTCGCCTCAATAGCCATAGCCACCATTTCGCTCCTCGCTAACACTCTTAAGGTGTAATTAATTAACAACTTGTAAGCTTTAAAAAACAATCCCTTAATATCTCCACCTCTTGCTTTTGCGGAGCGAATCATCCTTTCCCCTTCCTCTCTAATCAGCGAGATGTAGCGATATAGGAGATGAAAGAAGAGCGCAATTGAAGATGGCTTACCATTTTTAGAGAAGAGAAACAGGAGTTGCTGGGGTGGTAAGTTTAACAAGAGAGCGGAGAAAAGGAAAAAGACCCCTGCACATCGGATGTCAATATCTATCATTTTTCCCAAGTTAGCTCCGAAAAGAAGAGAAAATATAGTAAGGGTGGAGAGGGAGACAAGGAAGGGAATGAACCTCCTTCTAAACCAATCCATTGTAGGTTGGGAAAGAAAAAGGAGTAGAAGGGATAGAAGGAGCAAGACAAGCAAAGAAATTCCCTTAAATTTGGGGCAGAGGAAAAGGATGGCGATAAGTAGGGTTAAAATCGCCAAAGCACGATTGATTATTTTCGCCTCCCTTTTGCAATGTCAGAAAGCGGTTCTTCTTTTTTCTATTAGATAAATTATGGGAGGTATTAATATTATCTGCAATATAATTCCCGGTAACCCCGTTATCACCGCCGTTGTCACATATGCGATAACGGATTTTATCTCCAAGTATCTCCCTAAGATAAAAGCGAAGATAGTGAGAATGATTCTGTCGCCAATTATCCCTCCTATAAGGCTTGCCCAGATGCCCACTTTGGCTTTTTGATAGAGAATCGCCGTTATTCCACCCAAAGCGGAGAGCTCAAATACCATCAGGGGCATAGTAGGGATAACGGGAGGCATACCGGTGAGGATGGAGGAAAGAAAAGGAACAATGGCGCCGAGGAAGGAAGCGAGCGTAGGAGGTAGGAGAAATCCACCAACTAAAATGGGTAGATGCATTGGAAGGAAAATCTTGCCTGCCCCCAAGAGATGGAAGAGGAAAGGTAGGGCAAGCCCAAGAGCACCAAGCAGGCTTGCCCTCGCTATGTCCCTTACCGTCCATTGAAAGGCTTTCATTTCAAAATCAATAATTTGTATCCCAGTAGGTTCGCCAAACTTGCTCCGGAACCGCGGCGCTCGCTGGGTCAATGGGATTGCCATTTTCATCCAACGGGATGCCATTCGCATCTATATGGTCTGTTTTGCTATGGAACTGCTCCGGTCGCATCCATCTCACATGCCCATCGGCGAATAGCACATTTGAGCCACCGTTATGAACTCGGCATACCGCCCAGTAGGATGTCGCTCCTCCGTGAAAGAGCCCCACAGGACCAACAGGCGGTCCGGAATTACATCTATCCCACTCGGGGGCGAAAATCTTTGTTGCAGGATTCGTGATTGAAGAATCGCTTCTCCCCGGGGCATTGGGGTTGGGAATCCCACCCGGAAGAATGTAGACAAGCTCAACGAAGCCGTAAACGGGAGGGTAAATTCCCGCATAACCGATGTTATAGCCATGCCCATAATACCAGGGGAGCTGCGGTCTGCTTGGGCATTTAAAGAGGTCGGTGTTTTTCATATAGGGTTGAAGGCGTGTCTTCCATAAAGAGGCGGGAGGATAGCGTTCATCCCAGTCCTGGAGGTACATTCGGACAGCTAATCCAACCTGACGCATATTGCTGACACATTGAATCGCCCTTGCCTTTTCCCTTGCCTTGCTGAAGACGGGGAAGAGGATAGCAGCAAGGATGGCGATAATCGCTATCACAACCAACAACTCAATCAGAGTGAAACCGCTTCTTCTCAAAGCCCATTCCTCCTTTGTGTTATTTTTTCAAAAATTGTAGCACAAA
>JBMFMH010000110.1:0-3484 GCA_049970775.1 bacterium
GGAAGTTTGAGTGGCTTTGCTCCTCGCAATGACGGAAGGGAAGGTAGCATTGGATGTTTACTCTATTTTTCTCATACCAGCAACAAAACCATTTATTCCTCCCATCCCCAACTTTTACAAATTTCCTTCTTTCCTCTATAATTATTCATACCCCCACACGAATGGGAGTGATGAAGAAATGTATAGTTGGCTTCTCATCGGAATGCTACTGATTGTTAGCGGGCTCATCGCTTTCGTAGGTGACCTCCTCGGAAGGAAGCTCGGAAAGAAGCGGGTGAGCTTTATAAGGCTGAGACCACGCCACACCGCTATATTATTTAGCGTCCTTACGGGCATCCTCATCTCTCTATTCACCCTAATCGTCTTGAGCAAGTTCTCCTATCCCGTGCGAGTTGCCCTCTTCGGTGTGGAAAGCCTTCTTGAGGAGAGAAACACCTTGGAGAAGGAGGTGGCAAAGCTTCGCAAGACCCAAGCCAAGCTTGTGAAGGAAGTAGCTGAAAGGAACGAGCAGCTTTCAAAAGTGGAAAAGAAGGCTAAAGAGCAGAGCGAAAAGCTCTCAGAGCTCTCTTTTAAGGTTTCCTCTCTGATAAATGCCAAGAGGAGATTACAGGATTATCTTGATAAGGCGGGGAAGGAATTGCAGAGATTGAGGGGGGAATTGGGGAAGACGAGAAGGGAGTTAGCTTCCATCAGCATAGAATATCGTAAAGCTCTCTCACAGCTTGAGGAAAGCAGAAGCGAATTGGATAAAAACAAGAAGGAATTGGCTAATTACGCAAAACTTCTACAAGATACCCAAGGAGAGATACAGCGCCTCACCAATGAAATAACCCAGCTTCAATCAACTAAGAAGGATTTATCTCAGAGAGTTGAGGAGCTGAGGGCGGAGAGGAACAACTTAGAGAGGGAATTGGAGCAATTGAGAACGCAGAACGAGAGCTTGAAGGGGGAATTAGCTAAAAAGGAGCAGGAAGTCTTGGCTGTGGCGGGCTATTACGGGGAGGTATTGGGGAGGGAGTTAGTTTATCCAAAAGGGAAGGAAGTAATAAGGGGGATAATAGAGTGTGGGCGTCCGCCTGATAGGATAAAGGTTAGCCTGCGGTCCCTCATAAAATTGGCAAGCGATGAGGCGATAAAGAGAGGGGCGGGAATAGGTGAGGATGGGAAAGCGGTATCTCTTATGAAATTCATTGAGGGGAAGGATGGGGTTTATGTTTTTCCTGAGGAAGCGGTTTTGGAGGGGGTTGCGCTAAAGCTTTCCCAGTTGAAAGGGAGCGTCGTTGCCAGGCTCATTGCCCTGAGAAATTTCACGAAAGGCGAACCAATCTACTGCGATTTAGAGCTTTATAGAAATTCCCTCGTTTTCGATAAGGGGGAGGTTATTGCTACAACTACACTGGATGGAAGAAGCTCCGAGGGGGAGCTATTGGAGAAGGTCCTCACTTTCCTGAGGAGAGATGTAAGGGAGAAAGCCTTGGAGAGGGGTCTGATTCCCGGCGAGGATGAGGCAGTGGGGGAGATTCCCCTAAAGGATATAATAAACACGATAGCGAGCGTGAAAGAAAGCAGGGGGAAGGTGGTTTTGAAAGCGGTGGCGACTAAGAGGATTTGGAGCGCCAATCCCCTATCAATATCCTTGCAAGTAAGCCAGGCAGGTTGAAGATGCGCATAGTTGCCCTTGACCCGGGGAAAGAGAAGGTGGGATATGCGATTTTCAACGGAGGTAAAACAGTTGAGAAGGGGATATTCCCAATTGACAAGTTAGCGGATTTTATGATAGAGTTTAAAAAAATGGAGAGGATAGTTTTAGGGAAAGGGACGGGATGGAAGGGGATATACAAGCTTTTGGAGGAAAAGGGGATGGGGGAAAAGGTAGTGCTTGTTGATGAGAGGGGAACAACGGAGGAGGCTAAGAGGAGATACTTTGAGGAGAAAAGGAGGGGATTGATTTGGCTGATAAGGAAATGGCTGAACCTTCCCGACCGTCCCCTTGACGACCTCTCCGCCCAGATAATCGGGGAGAGGTTCTTGAAAAAACTGTTGACAGAGAGAAAATGTTGAATTAAGATTTATGCTGAAAAGTATTGACGGGCGTTTGGTTTGTTGCTATATTTTGAATTGGAATGTAACGATTTGCCCTTTGGAAAGTCTAATAAATAAAAAGCGAAAAGACGCTTGACTGGGAAGGGAAGCTTCTTTAAAATTAAAGATTGGAAATCATCCTCTTGAAGAGGGAGGGAGGCGATAGAAAGGAGGTGAGAAAGACTTCTTGGGAGTCTCCGCTCCCGAAAAGAGGATGGTTTTAAAAAAGCCCGCACCTCTTGAGGAAAAGGGCGAAGGGAAACGAGGATACCTTGCTCGGATTTCCTCGGGAGGGAAGGGTAAAACGAAATCCCAAGGAGGGATGAAGTATGAAGAAGTTAGCGGTAGTTTTGGCATTGGCGTTGGTGTTTGGCTTGGGCTCCCTGATGGCTGCTACCTTCCCCGATGTCCCCTGGGACCACTGGGCATATGACGCCGTATCAACTCTTGCGGAGAAGGGAATCATCGTTGGCTATCCCGATGGCTACTTCAAGGGCAACAGACCCCTCACTCGCTACGAGTTCGCTTGCGCTTTGAGGAATGCCCTTGAGAGAATCAAGGCGGAAATCACCCCACCTGCTGCTGATGTATCTGCCCTGCAGAACGCCATCAACGAGCTAAGGTCTCGGGTTGAGGCATTGGAGAAGGCTGCCCCTGGGGGAGTTCCCAGCGACCTCTTGAATAGGCTTTCCGCCGTTGAGCAACAGCTTCAGCAGGCTGCAACCAAGTCTGAGCTGGAGGCTGTTCGCAACCAGGTCGCTGCGCTCCAGCAGAGGGTAGCGGCTATTCAGGTGACCCCCGAGGACATTCAGACGCTGCGCAGGCTGATAAACGAGTTCCGAGATGAGCTGGCTACTTTGGGCGTTGATGTTGACGAGATGCGCAAGGACCTTGATGCCTTGACCCAGAGAGTGGTGGCTTTGGAGGAGAAGATTGGAAAATTCTCCGTTTCCGGGTTCGCCACCTACATTATGAGAGCCGAGAAACCGAAGGATACCGCCAATCCACCGATGGACCTCAATGGTGCTGCTCTTAACCCCAACACGAAGTGGCTAGAAAACTTGTTCACGGGTTATGATGCCGATGTGAATATGGGCTTCAAGGTCAATCCCACAACCGACATCGCTCTCGCCATCTGGGGCAAGGATTGGACAAATCCCAGCAAGATGGCTTCCGCCACCGATACCGCCACGGTCTACAAGCTATACCTCACCACCCCTGTCGTTAATAACGCCAAGCTGACGGTTGGTAAGTTCCCCTTCCAGCTGACCCCTTACACGCTGAAGTTAGTTGACCCCGATGTCTACACCTACATACCTAAGTTCGACGAGGGCAACTACATCGTCTCCGGTGGAAAGGTAGATGTTGATGTTAAGCCGGCAAAGGTCAGCCTCTTCGCTGC
>JBMFMH010000110.1:3584-6726 GCA_049970775.1 bacterium
GAGCAGAAGGGCGACCTGATTGTGACGCAGGTATCGGTGAAGTTCTAAGCCGAAGCGATAGCAAGGCGGGGGAACCCTTTGGGTTCCCCCGCCTTTTTTAATATCTTTTTAAAGGAGGTGTTCCTCTATGAGAAAATTCCTTATTCCCTTTATCGCCTTTTGCCTGATTATCGCTTTCATCGCCTCCACTTATGCCCTTGACTTGGGCGACATCTTCAAGAAAGCCGTCGTGGGCGGAGCCATAGCTGTCCTCGTTGATAAGTTCTCCGGTCAGCTGAACGATTTCGTCAATAAATTGATGATGAACGAAAAGGTAGCCCCCACGGAAGCGACGAAGGTCGTCCCCATCATCAGCGTAGGGAAAGCCCTCTATGTCGGTGCGGCGCAGGTGAGCGGTCCCAAGGATAAGGTCGCGGAGGTGCAGGCTGTCGCTCAAATAGAGGGGAATTTCCATAATGAAATGTTCAGGGTCAAGGCGCTCGTCCCCGTAAAGGAAAGAGGGAAGATAACGAATCTGCAAAGAGTTAGCGGTGTGGGCATCTCCGCCGTTATAGACATCAAGCCTTAAAAGAATATCCCCCTTAGTTTTGAATGCGTCTTCTTTCCCTATGGGGGATAGCTTTTCTAGCTTCTCTTTCTTTCTCAAATCCTCAAAACTATATCTTCGTAGAGGGAAGCCAGCTTGAGCTTCATTGGGAAGCCCAAGAGGCTTCCCTTACTAATGCTCATATAGAATATCAAGGGATTTTCTTCTCCGCCTCTTCCTTCTTTATAGAAGGGAAAAAGATAGTAATGGAAAACGCATATCTCACAACCTGTGGGCTCCCTCATCCTCATTATAGGATTGGCGCTAAATATTTATCCTATCCTATTGTGGGGAAAAAGAGGAAAGTTACAGCAAAGGGCGTCTCCCTTTTTCTCGGCGATACAAAACTTCTTTCTCTTCCTACTTTGCGCTTCTCCCTTAACCCGAAGGAAAGAAAGAAGGAAGGGGCGTTAAGCTTGCCTCGTTTAAGCTATAATAAATACACCGGCTTATCTTTGAACACGAGTTTCTCTCTGCCTTTTAGGGATGAAATAAGCAAGGTAAAGATAGGTTATTCCCAAAAGAAGGGATTGATTGGAAAAACTTCCCTACCGCTTTCCTCAGATACAACTTTAAATGTGAGCAGATACGATGAGATAACCGGTAAGAGAGTATCTCCGCTCTTCCTCAGCGAAAAGCCCCACTTGGTTTTGCAAAAAGAGGCATTTACCCTTTCCTTGGGAAGATTCGCTGAGGAGCCGACGAATAAAGAAACAAACCGCCTCCGCTTATCTATTTCTCAACCCATTGCGGAAAAGCCCTTAAGCAAGACTCTATCCTTAAGTATTTTGCTTAAAGGTTTCTTATCCTTATATGGTGATGATGAAAGATACAGGGGTGTAGGAGGGGAAATCTCCTTGGGAAGGGAAACACCGAGCGTTAAAGCAAGCTTCACTTTAGGCTATGAAGCTTTGGGAGGTTCCACTCCTTTCTTATTTGATAAGGAGGAATTTCCCACCTTTGCTCGTCTATCACTTGCAAAAGATATGGGGAATTGGAGGGTTGAAGTTGATTGCATAGAGGATTTAAAGGATAAACGGCTTTACGACATCATCCTTTCCCTCTATAAGAAGCTCCATTGCTTGGAGCCAGGTATATCCTGGCAGAAGAGGGGAAACATAGTTCAATTACAAATGAAGCTGGTGGGTTTTGAAATGTAAAATCAAAACCTCAGCAATGCCCCTCCACCCGCCGGCAGAAGCAACTCAGAATATCCTGAGCGGTTGCTCTTATCGAAAACCACATTCATCCATTTCTTCGTTTTAACATTGAAAATCTTGGGCTTTTTCTCTGTATATACCTTGAAATTCACGGGCTGATTGTAATCCATATTAACCACGAGGCAATAGAGGGTGCCGTTTTTATCCTTAAAGAAACCGAGAGTAGCGCTTCCTCCCTCTATCTTCTTAATCGGAGTTCCTTCAGGCAATAGCTTGCCTCCCTTGGGAACTTCCCCTATGTGATAAACTCCTATGGATTTAAGATTGTTCAAGAAATCGCCTAAAACTTTTACATCCCTATTAATTTCCTTAACCTCTTCGTAATGGGCGGTTCTTTTCCCATCCCAGCTGATAATCCCGTTTCTTGGATGCCAAACTGGGTCATCAGGTGGAGTCCAATATGTGAAATAGGAGATGCCATTCGCCCCATAAGCTAAGCAATTGTAAGCTTGCCAGGATATCTCTCCTTTTGTTAAATCCCTATAAGCTCCATGAGTTAATACCTGGAGGATAACCATAAAGGGAATTTTTGCTCTTTCAGCGGTCTCCTTTACGACCCGTAGATTCTCAAAGAATGTGTTCCTATCTCCTCCTTGGAGGAATGTGTAATAATCGTAGGACAGAAGTTGCGGTTTAACGGTCTTAACGAAAAGCTCCACATACTCTTCATATGTTGATGTGCCCAATTGCTGTGGGGTTGCGTAATCGGGAAAGAGATTGATGTAAGCGATGTGTTTTGGGTCCTTGTCCTTTATATACGAGACGACTTTTGCGAGAAGGGGGAAATGGGAAGCGTTCGGTTCATCCATTATGAAATAGCCGTAGAGTGCGGGATGAGAGGAATAATCTTTTATTACTTCGTCAACGATTCTTTCCCAATTGGGTTTATTGGCGATGTCCCAAGATAGGCGTTGGTCACCTATTATACATCTCAGCCCCACTTTTTTGGCGATATCAAGAAGGCGTAAATTATCTTGTCTTGTTAAGAGCCCATCGACTGAAACAAAAGCAATGTTGAAACCTGCCTCCCTTATTTCTTCGTATCTTTCCACATTTGTTTGATTTAAAGGTGGTCCGCACCAATAAGTTATGATAAATTCCCCGCCTATGGCTTTGTTTCCCGATATAGAGGCTAACAAAATAGGAAGAAGGAAGCTCGTTAACCTAAGGAAAGGGGCATAAGACATAACTTATCGCCTCCTTAAAAAAGTGGTCGGGGCGCCGGGACTTGAACCCGGGACCCCTGGCCCCCCATGCCAGTGCGCTACCACTGCGCCACGCCCCGACCAATTTTATTATACCTTTCCATAAAACTCGTGGCAAGGATTTGTTTAAT
>JBMFMH010000111.1:0-6725 GCA_049970775.1 bacterium
AAAATGCGAGATTGCTTCGGGATTCCTTTCTGAATCCCTCGCAATGACGAAAAAGGTTATGGGGTGCCCCGTAAGGGCGGGGTGTTATGATAACTACCCCGCCTCGCTTCGCTCGGCACCCCTTCAAGGAAGGGGAATTGGGAGGAGCAAAGCGACGCCACAGTCCCCTCATTGCACCTCATAAGACCATTCTTTAAAAATTGGCAGAATTCACTAAACGATATAAAATCCTGTCTATCTCCTTCACCCTCCCTTTCAATTCTTCTATCGCTATCCTCGCCACTTTCTCCTCCCACCACCCTACCATTATGGGAAAATCGCCCTCCAATAAAGCATCCACTGCTTCCTCTGACAATGCTCTCGCTAACATTCTATCCCTAAAAGAAGGTGCCCCTCCCCTCTGAGAATGTCCAATCGCCGTGAGGCGAACCCTTACTCCCAATTCTTTCTCCAACCTTTCCCCTATCACATATCCCCCCACCCCTTCCGCAACAACCACTACCGCCCATCCCCTTTCCCCTACCCTTTTCCTCACCCTCTCCCTCAGCTCGTCCCATTTGAACTCCAATTCAGGAATGCATACATAATCCGCTCCTCCGACAAAAGCAACCGCAAGCGCTATATGTCCAGTGCGACCTCCCAAGGTCTCCAAAACGAATATTCTCTCAGGAAGAGATAAAGCGGTATCCTTTATGCAGTCAAGAAAGTAAACCCCCTTGTTGCAAGCGGTATCAAAGCCTATGCTCTTGGTTAGGGGAACATCGTCGTCTATCGTGCAGGGGACTCCCACTGCGGGAATACCTAGCTCCGCGAGGAAAGGAAGTCCTTCCTTCATAGAGCCATCACCCCCCAATACGATTACCCCTTCTATGTTTTTCCCTCTTATATTATTTAGAAGCAGTGCTTTCCCTTCGGGAGAGGCGAAATATCTTCCCCGTGAAGTGCGTATTATCGTCCCTCCCCACCTCTCTATTCCCTCAACCATCCCCTCAAGAGAGATAAAATTCCCTTTTGCCAGCCCATCGAATCCACCCACGACACCGATGAGCTCCTTACCCCTTTCCTTTGCCCTCTTGTAGGCGAACTCTATGCAAGCGTTCATTCCGGGTGAATCACCACCAGAGCAAAGGATGGCGAGTGGCAATACAATCACCTCCCCTTGGGTTCATATTTGAATAAATAGGAAACGAGGTCCTCTCCTATGAGGCGAAAATCCTTCCTTTCCTTTAAAACCTTGCTTAAAGGAGCGCTTTTATCTAAGAGAAACAGCTTTATATCATATTTCTTTCTCAATGCCTCCCAGTTATCAACCGCATTCCATAGGGAAAAGTAATCGTTCAGCACACCTTTCCTCTTATACACCTCCGCCCGCCCATCAATGAATACCTTCTTCTCTGGATAGCAATGAAAGATTAGATATCCTCCCCATTTATACTCATTATACAGGTTTCCTTTTTCCAGCTTTATTTTCTTAACATTTCCTATCGGGAAAAAATGTTCAGTATATTCAACAAATACACTGAACATATCATCAAAAGGAGGAAGGGCAATAACCTGAGAAATTGACAAAAGGAAGGGAAAGAAAAGAGCAATGGGTTTTGTTATTCTGCCCAATCTATCCTCCAAGGATTGGGAAACCTCCTTGAAGTTGAAGACTATCAAGGGAGTTGAGAGGATAGCAAATATGGGGATGTGGCGAACAGCTTGGAGGGAAAAGTGAACTAAAAGGACGCCAAGAGCGAGGTCTATCGCCCTTATCTTGGGGGAAAATAAGAAGGAGAAAAAGAAGACAAAGAGGAGGACCTCGAAGGGAAGGATGTCAAGGCGGTGGAAGTTGGGTGAGAGCCACTCCACAATCACATCCTGCACCTCTTTCCAGCCGAGAAGGTCAAAAGCGTGTTGATAGAGATGCCAGCCATTGGGATTTACGAATGTCAAGAGAAAGGAAAGGAAAAAAATGAGGAGCCATTTTTTTCTATCCACATTCTTCCAGACCGCTTCCATAGTCCAAAGGAAAAGAACTAATAATCCCAAAATGAAACCGCTATGAAGGTTGCACCAAAGGAGGAAAAGAGGAGGGATGAAAAGGAGATAATTTCTATAAAGGAGGAAGAGAAGGAGGGCAAAGAAAAGATAGGAGAAGATTTGGGGACGGACATCAAAGAATATACGGGAGGCAGTAGCGGAAAGGAGAAGAACGAGAACAGGGAGGAGCGCTAATTCTTCCAAACAGATAAAAGCCAAGATGAGAAAAGCAAGAGCAATGGTTACACCCTTAAAAATGAGGAGTAGATTGGGGTTAATTTTGTAGATGAAGTGGAAAATTACATCCGAGAGCCATTCGTGCACAACCCATTTCTCCCCCTGAGCGGTGTAAGAGAAGATATCCTGATGAGGAATACCTTGCTTAACTATCACCTCGCCTGTTTTAACCTGCCAAAATGTATCAACGCCGGGAATTATTGTGAAGGAGAGAAGGAAGAAGAGGATAAAAAGCAAAGCGAAAAGAATGAACCGCATAGATTTTTTGTTAACGGATAATGGTAGCCATCTTGAAGAGGGGAAGATATATGGAGAAGGCAACGAAAGCAACGACGCAAGCGAGGAAGATTATCATAAGTGGTTCCATTAAAGAGAGGAGGGTTTTTATTGACCTATCTACCTCCTCGTCATAGAAGATAGCTACCTGCTCCACCATATCGGGCAAATTCCCGGATTCCTCTCCTGTGTCAACCATCTGCACGACCATTGAGGGGAAGATACTATAGTTAGCCATAGGAGTGGATAGCTTGTAGCCATCCCGAACACTCTCTCTTATGACACTGATAGCGGCAGCAAAAACGCTGTTTCCCACAACATCCCTCACTATTTCCAATGCCCTTAGCATAGGGACGCCTGCTCCAAGCAGGGTTGAGAAAGTGCGGGAAAAACGGGAAAGTGCCATCTTTTGGACAAGTGGTCCAAATAGGGGAACCCTCAACTTCAAGAGGTCAATTTGGTATCTACCGCTGGGTATTCTGCTGTAGATGTGATAGAATAAGAAGAAGGCGATGGCGAAGATGGGAATCGTAAACCACCAATGGAGAAGCCAATCCGTGAAGTCCATAGCGATGCGGGTAATCGCTGGCAACTGAGCCCCCATCTCAGAGAATATACCCTTAAAAGTGGGCATAACAAAGAAGAAAAGCACTATCAATACCGCAATAGCCACCGTCAAAACCAAAGCAGGATAAACCAATGCCCCTTTAATTCGCCCTTTTATCGTCATCTCATAGTCTATGAAGTTGGCTATTCTGTTTAAAACCTCGCCCATATTTCCCGTGGCCTCTGCCACCCTCACCATACTCACATATAAGGGTGAAAAGACCTTTGGGTGCCTAGCCAAAGCTTCTCCGAGGCTCATCCCACTCATAACATTGGTCCTTATCTGCTGAATTATATCCCTAAGCAAGGGGTTAAGGGTTTGGTCTCGCAGGGAATCTAAGCTGCGGATGATGGGAACGCCAGCACGCAAAAGGGTGGCAAATTGACGAGTGAAAACAAGTAAATCCCTTTCCTTTATCCTCCCAAACCTTATACTCCATCCTCTCTCCCTCTCCCTTATCCTTTCCTCCCCGATGTAGATAACCCTCTGATTTTCCTCAGCAAGCCTTTCCATAACTTCCCTCTCCGTTTCCGCCCGCATAGTTCCCCGAACAATGTTTCCATTCTCGTCTATAGCCTCGTAGCGGAAACTCGGCATATTTAAAACCTCCTTCTCTCCAGCAATCTCTCCAAGTTCGCTGGGTCTATGGCATAAGCACTAGCCTGGTCTAATGTGATGTATCCATCCCTATAAAGCTCGGCAAGCGCCATATCCAAGGTTTTCATTCCGTAGCCGAGGCTTGTCTCCATAACCCCATATATTTGATAAGTTTTCCCCTCCCTTATCAGATTCCTTATCGCTGTCGTGGCTATCATAACCTCTACCGCGACTATCCTTCCTCCCCCTATTTTTCGCAATAGTCTCTGGGAAAAAACCGCTTCTATGCTCTCCGCCAACTGGCTTCGCACTTGCTCCTGCTGATGGGGTGGGAATATGTCTATTATGCGGTCAATGGATTGGGGAGCATTGCGGGTATGAAGCGTGGCGAGGACAAGATGCCCCGTCTCAGCGGCGGTAAGAGCTATTGAAGTCGTTTCCAAATCCCTCATCTCCCCCACCATTATAACATCGGGGTCCTCTCTAAGCGCTGAACGGAGAGCGGAGGCGAAGGAACGGGTATCAATTCCCACCTCTCTTTGGTTGACCATAGAGCGATTATGCTTGTGGAGATATTCAATTGGCTGTTCAATCGTTATTATATGGCAATTTCTTGTCTGGTTTATGTAATCAACCATCGCCGCTAATGTCGTTGATTTCCCTGAACCCGTGGGTCCCGTCACCAGGACGAGACCAGATGTCTTCTCCGCAACTTCCTGGATTATAGGGGGAAGACGCAATTCCTCAAATGATGGTATCCTATCGGGAATCACTCGCAGGGCGGCTGTGACGGCGCCCCTCTGCCTATAAACATTAACCCTAAACCTCCCTATTCCTCTAACCCCATAGGAGAAGTCCAATTCCCTTTCCGTCTCAAAAGTCGTTACTTGCTCCTCCGTTAATATGTCATAAATGAGCCTTTGTGTATCCTGTGGGGTGAGGGGAGTGAACTCAAGGGGATGGAGAATACCATCAACCCTTATCATCGGGGGAAGACCAGCGGTGAGGTGCAAATCGGAAGCTTTCCTCTCCACAGTGATTTTTAACAAATCATCAATTATCACATTTGATATGTCTTGTATCTCTTGCTCTCTTTCTTCATCCTGTATAGACAACTCTTATCAACTCCTCCCAGCTCGTTATTCCGAGAAGAACTTTCTCAAAGGCATCCTCTTTTAGGCTTTTCATTCCCGCTTTTGCGGCCGCCTCCCTAATGATGTGAGCCGGCACCCTTTTAAGAATGAGGTCCCTTATCTCATCATCAACCACCATAAACTCAAATATGCCAGTGCGCCCTATGTAGCCTGTTTGCCTGCATTTCTCACACCCTCTTCCCCGATAAAAAGTATAGGTTTTTTCGCTTAATCCTTCTATTTCTATGCTCCGCAAAACTTCACCGGGGACCTCGTAAGCTTCCTTACAATGGGGGCAAATTATCCTCACCAGTCTCTGCGCCAAAACCCCTATCACCGTTGAAGCTATGAGAAAGGGCTCTATCCCCATATCTATAAGGCGTGTGACAGCGCTGGGAGCATCGTTAGTGTGAAGAGTGGAGAGAACAAGGTGCCCAGTTAAAGCAGCCTCTGTTGCTAAAAGAGCGGTCTCTTTATCCCTTATCTCGCCCACCATAATGATATCTGGGTCCTGGCGAAGGATGGAGCGTAGCCCTTCAGAAAAGGTAAAGCCCGCCTTATAGTTAACTTGCGCCTGCGTTATTCCGGGAAGCTCATATTCTACGGGGTCCTCCAAAGTAACTATATTCTGCTCCCCCGTATTGAGGCGATTGAGAACGGAGTAGAGGGTTGTGGATTTCCCCGAGCCGGTTGGACCGGTTACCAATATGATTCCCCAGGGCTGACGAATAATCTTCTCAAACCTTTCCAAAGTTTGAGGTAACATCCCTAGCTTATCTATGCCTTTCAGGATACTTGCCTTATCAAGGATTCTCATAACTATTTTCTCCCCAAAAACCGAGGGATAAGAGGAAACACGAAAATCGTAAGTCTTTCCCTCAAAAGCAAGGGAAAACCTGCCATCCTGGGGCAACCTCTTTTCAGCGATATCCATCCCGGAGATTATCTTGAAGCGCGATATAAGGGAAGGCTGGATTTCTTTCGGAAGCCCAAGCGCCTCACGCAGAACGCCGTCAATCCTATACCTTATCCTCACCCTGTCTGCTTGTGGCTCTATATGGATGTCGCTTGCCCGCTCGGTTATCGCTTGCGTTATTATGAGATTAGCTAAGCCAACAACCGGCGCCTGCTCAGCCATTTGCTGAAGCTTCTCAGGACTTACCTCCTCCACCTCAGCGGAAATGCCCGTATCCATTCCCAATGTTTTAGCTGAGGCAAGCGCCCTCTCCACTGTCTCCTTGACGGGAAAAGCTAAGGGGTAAAGCTCCTTGAGAAAATACTCTATTTCCTCACCTACAGCCATTAAGGGCTCTATATCCAATCCAGTAATCAGCCTCATCTGGTCAATGGCGAACACATCAAGGGGATTTCTCATCGCTACAAGGAGCTTTCCATCCCCCTCAAGGCGAACGGGAATAGCGGTTAATCTGAAGGCTAAATCACGGGGCAGAAAGCGAACGACATCCCCAGAGGGAGGTGCTTGATAGAGGTCTATGAAGGGAACACCCCACTGCTTAGCGAGGAGCTGGGTCTTTTGTTTTTCCGTTATATAGCCGGCGCTAACGAGATAATCGGGAAAAGGGAGGACATTTTCCATTCTGCGATACTCCTCTAATATATCCTCCAGCTTCTCCTGGCTGATAAGTCCTTCCTCAATTAATAATTCCTCAAAGCTTTTCCTTTGCATTCTGAAGAAAAATTATATTTTGTCTCCTTATTCCGTCAATTATTTTCTTAATTCCTCATTTCTTTGGAAACCCCCGAAATGAGGAAAAAAGGCGAGGGGTGCCAGCCACTCCCCCTTGTCATTGCGAGGAGCGAAGCATTCTTAACAACTACCCCGCCTCGCT
>JBMFMH010000112.1:0-6634 GCA_049970775.1 bacterium
TTGGGAAGGTTGACTTCCATCGCCAATCCCTTTATCAATAATAGCTACCCACACTCGTCCCTATGTATTGACCTTCCGCTCCCAGTCCCAAAGGTCTAATCTGTATGGGGAATGCCTTAAGGTAAATATTAAATGTTAGCTCCTTTCTCCTCTTATTATATAAAATGGAAGCCACCCAACAATGAAGGTCCCTCGTTAGAGCAAGGTCAAGCTCCTCAAGCTTTTTCGTATATCCGTTATAGCCATAAATCCCTTCCAAACTCCACTTCCCATATTCTATCCTGCCTGTTCCCCTTATGTATGCCAGCTTCTTCTCCTCCGTCGCATACCTCAAATTGATGTTCCAAAGAGGATTTGCCTTCTCACCTATCTTTATATTAGCAATTATATCACGCCATATCTTCGTTCTCGGCTCATAGCCAAGATAAACAAGGGCGCTCCCCCAGCTGGGCGAGAGCTCTATGTTGCCAGTGATGGAGAAAGGATACGCATTGCGGAAGTCATAACCACCTTGAAGTGAGCATTTAGCATAAGCGGAGGATAAGCTCCAACTCGCGTTTAAGGCGCTGTAAGGATAGATTTGGTCCATATAGAAGGGGCTATAACCACGGGAGGTTGTATGGCGGAAGGAGAAGTTGAAGCTGGACGAGCCTAGAGGGATTTGGAGGGAAGGGGAAATGTTATAAGAATAAAGGGCTGTGCGGTCTCCATATAGCCCTTGAAAGAAATCCGCACTGAGGGAAAGGGAAGGTTTTTTCTTATCGCTTGAACCTACAGGACTACGCAAATATGTGGATAGGGAAAATGCTGCACGAGAAAGGAAGGGTTGCGTGATGAGCTGGCGATATTGTCCCCAGTCTATCTCTGTGGTTATGGGGAGTTTTGAGGAAATTTGGGGAGCTTTTAATCTAACCTCGGGCATTTTCTCAAGAAAGAAAAAATTCTGGTCGTAAGGATAAACATCTTTATCCAAGTCGTTTCTGCGCGTCGTCTCAACTTCCAATCCTATTTTGCCCTCTTGGGTGAAAAGCAGTGTCGTGTAGAGTTCCTTGTCCGTGGGGTAGTTTGGATAGGAAAGGCTTGTGTTTTGGATATCAAATCTCAAATTTCTCCTTGTATCAAGACGCAGGTTATAAAGAAGGGAGGAAAAGAGGTTCTGCGATTCGTAAAACCCTTTGATGTTCTGCTGGCGGAAGTTAAGGTTAGCACTGCTTCTTGATGTCGTCTGTTCTAGGGATGCTTGAAGGTTGGAGGTCCTTGAGGAGCCACCATACCAAAGGCTGTTCTTTTGAAAATCCGAGAGAAGGGAAGCTCGTAGGCTTCCCTTCCGCCAATCTATCCTCCCGCTACTCGTCAAGCTCTCTCCCTCACCTCCAGAGGGAGCCATATGATAAAGGGAGAAGGAGGAGTTCAAATTTGGATAATTGAAGGAATGCTCTATCCCTTGTCCCGTTCCTCGCTTCTGAATGTAATCTAAATGGAGGATGCCACTTGCTACCGCAGTGCTGAGATAGGGGTAAGTTGTTTTGATAAAGTAGCCTTCATAAGGGTCGCTTCCCACTTGGGGCATAAAACTCGTGCGGGTGGTAGACTTGAGAGGGATAACGAGGTAAGGGAGATGAAAGAGCTCCTTGCCAAGAACTTTGAAGGAAACATCCCTTGCGATGAGCTTGTTCCCAAATAGAATCGTAATCTCACGAGCATCTATGCTGTAATGGGGATGGGGTAGGTTGCAGGTAGTGAGGGAAATTCCCTTTCCCTTCATAGAGTTTGAAGTGCCGGTGCTTTCCCTTGCGTAAAGGAAAAGGGGAGCCTGTGCTCCCTGTAATCTTTTCGCTTCTATTTCCACCTTACCCACATCCATCTCCCATTCCTCTTTCTCCCAATTGAAGTAAAGTTTTTCCCCCCTCATCTCCTCTCCCGCTTTTATGAGGATGGCGTTTCCCTCAACAACACCAGAGTTTTCATTTAAATTCAATGTGACCTTATCGCCACGAATCTCGTAGTCCTCGTATTTTATAACGACATCCTCGCCGATTATTTTCTCCTCAGAGGGAATGTATTTCGCTCGCTTTGCGGTTATCGTTCCCTCTCCAGCGAAGGAGAGGGGGAAAAGGAGAAGGATTAGGGAAAAATATCTCCAATAGGCTCCCAGAAGCATTTTAAGTAATTATAAAGCAAACATCCCTTTTCTCAAGACGAAACGAATAACCCAAATAAAAGCACATTTTCTTCAATTTCTGTAAACCTTGAATAAATCTTATTTAAAAAGAATAAATTCAAAGGTTTTTATTAGCAGGTGATAGTGTCAACAAAAGCGATTTTCCCTTAGCTTCCAAGAATTCAGGAAGCGGCTAAAAATGACGAATTCGTTCGGATTGTATATCATAACATAAAGGAGGTAAACGAAATGATAAGAAAAAGCTCTTTCCTTTTCGCCATTTTCCTTGGAGCACTTGCTAGCTTTTCTTTGACTAATGAACAAAATGTCTATGTTGCTGCGAAAGAGATAATTTCCCAAAACTATGTCTGGGCAGGAGATTCACTGGATTTCAATGGGCACGCCCTGAAAGACCTCGTCCTTTTTGGCAAGGATATCGTTGTGCGAGGCACGGTGGATGGTGATGTGATTGTCTTTGCCCAAAGGTTAAGGGTTGAGGGAGATATCAAGGGGAACCTGCGAGCTGTGGGCGAGACGATTGATGTTAGCGGTAAAATCGGCAAAAACGCCAGCGTAGCGGGTAAATATATCAATCTGCTTAAGGAAGCAGAGATAGGCTGGGACCTCATAAGTGGTGCTCAGAGGCTCTATTTGGAGGGCAGGATTAAGGGCGATGTGAAGGGGTGGGCGGGGGAGGCGATTTTGGGCGCTGATGTTGGAGGGAATGTGAAGCTGAGGGTTCAGGAACTAACCGTTCTCCCTACATCTCACTTGAAGGGCAACTTGATTTATTACGCCTCTCGTGAGGCGGTTATCCCAAGAGAGGCGAGGATTGAGGGGAAGGTGATTTATATGCCTCTCCCTTCCGCTCCCTCCAAACCCAAAGGCATTCCCTTTGGGTTGAAATTCGCTTGGTTATTGAGCTTGATTGCAACGGGAGCTGTTCTCGTTCTTCTTTTCCCGAGACATTTGAGAGAGATAGGGAGCGATATGCTCAGCAGGCCTTGGTGGAATATAGGCTGGGGATTTCTCTTTCTAATCGCAACGCCAATAGGGGCTTTGATAATCGCTATTAGCCTGGTGGGAATTCCTATTTGCTTCGTTACTTTGCTCCTCTATTTCGTCGCATTGTATCTCACAACGCCGATTGTGGGAACAGTATTGGGGATGAAGATATTAGGTGGTCTTTTGAAGGTTGAGAATGTTAATCTCTACGCAGCGATGGCTTTGGGGATAGCGATTTTCTTCCTTTTGAAGCACATTCCCTTAATCGGTTTTCTTATATCTTTCCTCGGGATATGTTGGGGGCTGGGCGGTCTGCAGGGAGCGATTAGAAGGAGGATAAGAGCGGGTTAACCCTACTTTACCCAGCTTGGTTCCATAGAGCAGGCTATTCCTGATGTGATTTTCCTTTATTAAAAAGTGGAGTTACAAACAATATTGAGCGAGGGATGGGAGATTGCTATAATTAAAGTATGCTTGTCATAACTGGCTCAGTGGGATTTATCGGCAGCGCCCTCGTTTGGGGCTTCAATAAGAGGGGCTTTGACGATATTTTAATCGTTGATTCCCTCGGCTGTGATGAGAAATGGAAAAATCTCCTCAACCTCCGCTTCAATGATTTTATGGATAAGGAGGAGTTCATCCAGCGCCTTGAAAAGGGAGAATTAGATGGGAAAATAGAGGACATCATTCATATGGGAGCTTGTAGCGACACAATGGAGAGGAACGCTGATTTCCTCATCCGCAATAATTACGAATACACTAAAAGATTAGCTATATGGTGTTTAAAGAAGGGGAAGCGCTTTCTTTATGCCTCAAGCGCCGCTACCTATGGGGATGGGAAACGAGGATTCTCCGATGAGCATAGCCTTCTTCCCACCTTACGCCCCTTGAATATGTATGCCTACTCCAAACACCTTTTTGACCTCTGGGCTTACAAGAATGGCTTCTTGGATAGGATGGTCGGATTGAAATATTTCAATGTATTCGGACCAAATGAATATCACAAGGGCGAGATGCGAAGCGTTGTTCATAAGGCTTACGAAGAGATAAGAGGTGAGGGCAAGATAAAGCTATTCAAGTCCTATAACCCCAATTTCGCCGATGGTTGGCAGATGAGGGATTTCATATACATAAAAGATGCTGTTGATGCTACGATTTTTCTCTTTGAGAAGAAGGAGGCAAGGGGGATTTATAATATTGGAACGGGGAAAGCGAGAAGCTTCTACGATTTAGCGATGGCTGTTTTTCGGGCAATGGGCGTTGAGCCAAATATAGAGTTCATAGATATGCCGGAAGAGATAAGGGATAAGTATCAGTATTGGACGCAGGCTGATATCAAAAAGCTGAGAAAAGAGGGGTTTGAAAAAGAGTTCACACCTTTGGAAGAGGCTATAAGCGACTACATCCGCAATTATCTCTTCCAGCCCGACCCATATTTAGGAAATGAATTTGAGGAAAGGTGATGAAAGAATATGTTGTTTTTCCTTGCTAATTATTTTACCGCCGTTTCCCTTCCTGTGGAAAGATACATAGCCTATCTGGTGGAGAAACCACCCATCATAGATGGAGACTTGCAGGATTGGAAGGGGATACCTTTCGTTGAGGTGAATTACAACATAGAGAAGGGGGAGAGGAGCAAGTTGAGGACTTATGCAAGGGTGGTTTGGGATAAGGAAAACCTCTACATCTCCTTTGAATGCGAGGATGCAGACCCTTGGGCAACGATAAATAAACGAGATGGCTTCCTTTGGGAGGAGGAGGCGGTGGAGGTCTTCATTGACCCGAGAGGGGATGGGGTTAGATATGTTGAGTTGGGAGTAAATCCCTTGAACGCCGTTGATGATATATTGATAATAAGAAAGCCGAGATATCGCTGGCTCTTGAATTGGGACCTTTTTGACTTGAAAACGGCGGTGAGAAAAAGGAAGGGAGGTTGGGATGTGGAGATTGCCATCCCCTGGTGGAATTTTCTCTCTTTTGATGTCCCCCTGCCTCCCTCTGATAAGATATGGAGAATTCAGCTTTGTCGGGTAGAAAGACCAGACCACAAGACCCCAATCTGGCTTTCCTGGTCTCCCACTCATCAGACATTCCATAAACCGGAGAATTTCGGGGAGATTCTCTTCTCCTCTGAAAAAAGGAAATAATCATATGAAAGAGGCTTTCATTCTAGGCTTATCTCTCTGCGGTATAACGAATTCCTTTTGGGGTGTTCCTTTCCTCCTTTCCTTCTTTTTAGGCGGGCGACGAGGCGCTTTCTACGGGACGACATCTTTCCTCCTTGGTAGCTTCACCTCGTATATCGTCATACTTGCTTTCCTGCTCTACTGGGGAGAAAGGATTATCGGGGCTATCCCCAGCTTGGAGAACCTGTTCGCCCTATTAATCTCTATTTTTTCGCTTCTATGTGGGTTCTTTCTCATCCTTTCCGCACTTACAATGAATATAATTTTAGAAAAAATCACGAGGGAATATCTGCTTAATGGTTGGGTGATTTATCTCTTCGGATTTCTTGTGGGGCTTTACCTGGGCAAAAGCATAGAGGGAGCGGGGATTTATTTTAATAATCTTTTCCCTTCCGATAAAGCAAAGTTCGTGTTAGCGAGTTTCATCTTCTCTTTTGGAACATTTCTTTCTCCACTTTATTTCCTTACCCCTTTTTTCCGGCTCTTCCGAAGGAAGGCGGTTACCGTAGGAGAGGTGCGGTTTTGGGATGCGCTTGCTGGTGTTGTTTTCCTGCTTACCGGCGCGGCTTTTCTCTTTCTAAGGTGAGGGTTTCTCCTCCCGCAACATTTTATTGATTTCATCTTCCATTATATGACCTTGGAGCGTAACCTCAACCTTATTGATTCCTTCCACCATCTGGGCTTTCTCCTTTATTTGCTTCCCGATATAGAGGGCGAAAGGAGGAGGGCAGAAGGGAGCGGTGAGGTGATAGGTTATGGAAACCTTATCCCCTTCAACCTTGACCTCGTCAATGAGCCCCGCTTCAAGTATGGAGAAGCCAAGCTCGGGGTCCTCCACATCCTTGAGCGCCTCAAGGATTTCCTTTTCCTTCTCTGGTTGGTCTGTCATTTTTAACCTCCTTTTTTATTTGCTTTTTCTCACAATCATATGCCGGAGGATGCCTTCTTGTAGTTTAAGAAATTGGTCTAATTCCTTCAAAGTATCGCCCCTTGTTTGAAAGGTAATAACTACATAGTAGCCCTCCGTCTTGCGGTTGATTTTATAGGCGAGCTTTCTCTTCTCCCATTCCTCAATATGTAGGACCTCGCCTTTTATCTCGCTTTTAACCTTCTCAACGATGTTCTCTCGTTCCTCATCGCTCAAATCGGGGTCCAATATGAACATCAACTCGTAGATATGTTCCACGATATCAACCTCCCTATGGACATTTTGGCTCCTTCCTTCGGAAGGAGCAGGGCATTGATTAAATTTTAATTGTAAATTGGAAGTATGGCAAATTTT
>JBMFMH010000113.1:0-6551 GCA_049970775.1 bacterium
TATGAACATCCTCTCTATTGTCTTTCTCGCCCTTTCTCTTATGTTCTCCTCCAGCATTATTTGGTGGGTTAGGGTTTGGAGAGATAGAAGGATTTTATTCAAATTGATTTTTTTCATATCTTCACATATCGCTTCCTCATTTGCGGGGATGAAAGTCTTATTCGGCATTTCCCTTTTTAATCTATGACACATATCTCTTTCCGTCCCCACGATGTAGCAATCGTAGTTTGTTTCCTTGGCGAAACGAAGCATCTTTCCCGTCCCGCCAACCAAGTCCCCCCAACGCACAACCTCTTCCTTGCATTCTGGATGCACCATAACCGCAGATGAAGGGTAAATCTTCCTAACTTTCAAAACATCCTCTTCTTTTATTGCCTGATGAACTGGGCATTCCCCCTGCCAAGCAATTATATCCCTCCCTGTTTTTTCCCTTGCCCAGCGGGCAAGGTTTCTATCGGGGAGAACGACGAGCTTTCTATCCTTCGGCAATTTTTCAATCACCTCAATGATATTCGCCGAGGTATAGCAGATGTCGCATTCCGCTTTCACCGCCGCGGATGTATTGACATAAGCGAGGAAAATAGCATCCGGGAATTCCTCTCTCAATCTCTTCACATCCTCTGGGGTAATGCTATCAGCAAGCGGGCAGGCGGCGTTTTCATCGGGGAGAAGGACGATTTTGTCGGGGTTTAATATATGAGCCATTTCCGCCATAAAACGGACACCGCAAAGAACTATCACCTTAGCATCTATATCCACGCTATATCTCGCCAACTCAAGGGAATCGGCGCAAAAATCAGCTATATCCTGCACCTCAGGTGGTTGATAATTGTGAGCGAGGATGATAGCTTTTCGCTCTTCTTTAAGTTTGTTTATCTCAGCCAAGATATCCTGCATATCGTTCCTCCTCCAAGAACAACTTCGCCTTTATATAACACTACAGATTGACCTAAGGAAGGAGCCCTTACTGGCTCATCAAATTCTATTTTTATAAGTTTTCCGTCCCAAAATATTTTAGCGGGTTTTTCGGGCGAGCCGTAACGAATTTTCGCTCCCACGCTTTTTCCCTCAGCTGGTGGCTCAGCGAGCCAATTCAGGTTATCAGCCCAAATAACCTTCGCCTCAATTTCCTCCTCTGTTCCAATGACGATTTTATTTTCCTGTGCAAGGATTTCCTTAACATAATAGCGTTTCCCTAAAGCGAGTCCCAAACCTTCCCTTTGCCCTATGGTATAATTTGCGATTCCATTATGATAGCCGAGAAATCTCCCCTCCTTATCCACAATCTCCCCCTTTTGGAAGGCTTCTGGCACGAGTTTTCTCAACAAGTGGCGATAATCTCCACCCTTAACGAAGCAAAGGTCCTTGCTTTCCTCTTTATCCGCAACTAAGAGACCAATTTCTCGTGCTTTCGCTCTAACTATTTCCTTCTCCCAATCACCAAGAGGAAAGATAATCTTCCCCAGAAGGTCGGGAGAGATATTGTAGAGGAAATAGGATTGTTCCTTCTTAGACCTACCTTTCATCAGAACCTTTCTTCCTCTTTCATCCATTCCGATGCGAGCGTAATGTCCCGTCGCGATGTAGGAACAGCCCAGTTCCTTTGCCTTTTCCCAGAGAAGACCGAATTTTATCCTCCTGTTGCAAATGACACAGGGATTTGGCGTTATCCCTCTTGCATATCCCTCAAGAAAGGGCTTGAGGACATTTTCCTCAAATTCATTCTGGAATTGAAAGACGAAATGGGGTATCCCCAGCTGTTTCGCTACAGCGATTGCGTCTTTAAGAGAAGGGGATTCCTCGTTTAAGAAATTCATAGTCGCCCCAATGACCTCATAACCTTCTTGGAGAAGGAGGTAAGCGGAGAGAGAGGAATCCACCCCACCGCTCATTGCAACGAGAACCTTATCCATTTTTCCCTGCTTCTAACTGCTTTATTTTTTCCTCCAAAAGGGAAAGTCGTCTATTTAGTTCTCGCAGGCATTCCTCAAGAGGGTCGCCGATGCGGGCGTGTTCAAGAGGGGGGATTCTTCTCCCTTCCTTTCTAACGACCCTGGCGGGAACGCCAACGACAGTGCAGTTTGGAGGAACGGATTTCAAGACAACTGAACCAGCTCCAATCCTCGCTCCCTTTCCCACATAAATCGGTCCCAAAAGGACCGCCTCGGCTCCGATAACGACATCATCGTCTATGGTTGGATGCCGTTTCCCTCTTTCCTTTCCCGTTCCACCGAGAGTAACCCCTTGGTAGAGGGTGACATTGTTTCCTATGATAGTGGTTTCCCCGATAACTACCCCCATACCGTGGTCTATGAAGAAACCCTTTCCTATTTTTGCTCCCGGGTGGATTTCTATGCCTGTTAGGAATCGGCTGATTTGCGAGATAAGACGAGCGAGGAAACGGAGGTTAGCTTCCCAAAGGAGGTGAGCGATACGATGAAATATTATCGCCCAGAGCCCTGGATAGGTAAGGACCTCCCAGATATTCCTCGCTGCTGGGTCTCTTTCAAAAACCGCCTTAATATCCGCTCTCAAGGTTTCAAGCATAGGAGATTGTGAATTTAAATTATAACTGAAATTCTCAAAATAACAACTATGCTTGTCGCAGAGTCTCTATAAGGGCAAGGATATTCTCCAAAGGGACATCCTTGGGAATGGCGTGAGATGGAGATGCTATATATCCACCGCCTTTCCCCAACTCCTTCAATATCCTTTTTGTCTCCCTCTTTACTTCCTCAGGCGTCCCGAAGGGCAAAAGTCTCTGCACGCTTATCCCTCCGTAAAAAGTCAAATCATTCCCATATCTCCTCTTCATCTCGTAGATATCCATAACCTCAGGCTGAAACGGATTGAAGACATTCACCCCAATCTCTATTAGCTCGGGGAAAAGCTCCTTCACATCTCCACAGGAATGGATGAAGACGGGAAGATTCGCTTTATGGACTTCCTCATACATCATTTTCAGGCGTGGTTTAAGAAATTCTCGCCAGAGCAAGGGACCCATTATCAATCCTCTTTGTTGTCCCCAATCGTCACCGAAATAGAAACCATCTATAGGATACCTCACCGCATTCCTTATCACCCTCACATTGAACCAGGCAATTGCCTCCAAAAGCTCATGAACGAAGGAGGGGTTTTCCTTCATATCAACGAGGAGATTCTCCATTCCTCTCATTGACCAAGCCCTCTCAAAAAGGGAAAATCCTATCTCACACAGGATAAATTTATCCTTGTTAGCCTCAATAAAAGAAGGAAAATGAGCATATCGTTTGGGGTCATCTGGGTCGGGAAACTCGTATCCCTTCAAGCGAGGCTCCAAGAGGATGGGTTCCGGATTTCCAATATCCTTGTCTATTGTTCTATTCCAGATGACGCCGAACTCATCTCGCCAAAATCCAGGTTTCACCTCAACCCAAGCATCGAGAGGAGTAGCACCGAGATGAGCTATATGTAAGCCAAGCTCATCCATCGTAGGAGCTCTTCCCAAGTAAGACACCAACTTCTCCCAAGCGGGCTGGGTGAAACCTATATCATAGGGAACGATATCGGTTTCCTCGTGAGCAATTGCTGATTTAACCCTTTGCTTCTTGGTCATCACTTAACTACTCTTTAAGTTTTATCTCTATATTTGTTGGCTTTTCAATCTCTATTCCAAGCCAAAGGACAAGATTTCTTTTATTCCCTTCGTCCTCCACTCCCCAGCTATAGAGATTGCTGGCGAGCTTGTTCCCGTTAAGCAAGAGCTCCGAGACTTCCGCAGATAGATTCCGGAAAACGAAAGCAGGGTGGAGCATTTTCCCTCTTGGTTCCATTCGCATTTTAATTGAGGGAACTTTTTCTTCGCATTCCAGCACATATGCTCTCTGAAGTGGGTCATATCCTTTTGACTTTGTTTTTGAATTCTCCACTTTTAACTCCGCTGGGTTGAGCCAAGAAGAAGCGAGTGAGAGGAGCTTCTCATCTTTTTCTTCCTTCCTCACCGTTCCGATGAGCAAAGCCCAGACGGTTTTATGGATGGAGGGTGAAACATCCATCTCCTCAAAGGGTTTATGGTTCATTGAGATAAGGGAGGCATGTGCCGGTCCTTCCTCCCATCCCTCTGGTATATAGCCAACGGTATTCAAACCCCTTGTAACCGGCCAATGATTCCCCCAATAACAGGGAGAGACATATTCTCCGTTCTTCTTCCATCCATCCCAGACCGCAAGGTATTCAGTGATAGCGGGAGAAACCATAAAGGGATGGAAATCCTCCTTTAACTTGACCCTAATGATTGAGGGTTTTCCCGTAGGCCAATTTAAACGGGGCTGAGGCCAGCTTACGGACTGCTTATTCCCTTCCAAATCCAGGAAATCCACTGCGTTGGAAGGAAGAATGTCATTGGGATGGGTTGCGGGTGGCAAAACTGTGATGAGCTCGTTCATTTCGTGGCGAACTCCCGGGGCAAGCCATCCGATTATCGCTCTAACACCCACACCATCAGGGTAGAGGTAATAATATTCATCTACCCATTCGTCCTCGTAGATTCTGTAGTTAAAATCACACAGGGCATATCGCCAATGGACAAGGATACGAGCAGGTGTATTCTGAATAATGGAAGCACGGGAATACCTACATTCCCTATCCATCAATGGCTCAACGCAATCCACGAACTCCGGAGGGCGAGGGCTAACCACCTCTACCCATTCATAGGAGAAACCACATTTTTGAAAAGCCCAAATGGGAATGTAGCTCGTCCCTTTCCAGAAGACCATTCGTGCACCGCTGGGAAATCTTACAACTATGTCGGAAAGGGGTCCATTTCTCCACACTTCCTTCCATTCCTTCTTCTCAAATTTCCCCTCCTTGAAGAATAAAACGGGAAGGTCATATCTCAAATCGCAGTAGCTCGCGGAGAAGGGAGGCATCTCCCCCATCTCCTCGCAGATGACCTTCCATTCCTTCTCAGCGATTATTCTCCCTCCTTCTTTTAACGCTGCTTTTAGGGAGTGGGAACCGAGAGGGAAGGATAGATTCAAAGTGATTTTCCCGCTTTCCCCCGGGCGAATTGAAATTCTTTCCTCTCTTTTTGCTCCTTGCCAAGAGGAGGTAATCTCCAGGGTTACTCTCGCTTCTCTATCGGATTCATTCCCTATATCTGCTGTTAATCTGAGGGAGGAACCCTTGGGGATAATGAAATGAGAAGGTGGTGGAAGTATATGGAGGAGCTCCACGGGATTGACCTTGGAATCACTTTCCAGATGAAGACTGGCTTTGATATCACCGCTTCCCTCCGCAGGTAGGGAGCTTGCAAACATAAACATTGACAAAAGCAAAGCAATCGCCTCCTTCATTTTTAGATTCTTTTGTAGAAATCTGTATTTATGAGGAATAGGGGATTATTTTTGACGAACTCGCTGAAAATCTGGAATAATTTTCCCGCTTCAACGAGCTTACACAAGGATTTGCCGATTTTCACCTCCCTTTGTATACCATTCCGCTTGCATATCTCGTCCGCTTTTTCATAATCCCTCGGCAAGTCAGGGAGATGGGGGTAGGTTTCCACTGGTATGATTTTTCCTTCGTAATCTATCACCTTTGGATAGAAAGGAAAGCAACCCCTTGTAGGGCATCCGTTAACATCCTCAACTGTATGAAGGGTGGTATTTGAGCCGTGTCCTACTCCTATTAATAAAATCTTTCCGTTGATTTTACAGAGTTTATGAAATGGGGTATCCTTCCCGCAGGAGCAAGGGCATTTTTCGTGTCCTTCTATCAACCATTCCTTTTCCTTCCCCCAGGCGGCAACTGAATGTGTGGGATGGAGTGACCTTCTTACACCTTCCATTCTCCAAAAGGTATCGGGGATTATCCCCATAGCGGTGGGGGAAATTCGCACATCAAACACCATCTCGTTCTTTGCGATGCCATATTCTCCACCCACGAAGGCAGGGAAGCTCGGCATAGCGAGTATGCCATCTTCAGTTATCGTTTCCATCAAGCTTTCTATCACGGTTTTAGCTCCTCCTTCAACATAGCCGAAGCTGGAGAGGGAGGAATGGACGAAAACGACATCTCCCTTTTTTATCCCCAATTCCTCCCAACCTGCTTTCAAATCCTTTTTCGTTACAGTCATCGGGGCTTGGTTCATTTTTCTCATCCTCCCGTTGAATTTGTCTACAAGGATTATAGGCAAAAAAGGAAACGGAATCAAAATATTTGAGGAAATGAAGAAAACATCGGAGTATCGTTTGAAAATCCTCCTTTCATAGAGAGGGTGGTAGCCATAGTCTGACGGGGGTGTTTTTTCTCATTGCAAGCGATAGAGAAGCAATCTCTCTTGAGAGCGTGAATCCTAAACCAGACTTTTTATAAATTGCCACTTGCCGATTTTGGCAAATGATGTTATAATTATTACAAATGAATCGGTGAGGTGAGTGTTGATGAAGGTGTTTCAACATCTTCTGAAGATACTCTCTCTCTCGAGAGGGGGCTATTGTTAGTTTAACCCTTTTTGTGGGGCTTTTAGCCTTCTCCCAAGTGCCTTACCCTTCCCAATCCACAACTGTCAC
>JBMFMH010000114.1:0-6511 GCA_049970775.1 bacterium
CCTTTTCTCAAAAAAACCTTGAAGGCGGAAATGCTTTTACCCAAAACCTCTCCCGTGAGAGCATCCATTACCTCTGCCTTCTTTCTCAGCCTTATCGTTCTCTCACCTTCATTCCTCGCCGTGATTGAGAGAAAGCTTTCATCCGCCTCAACGACATCGTCTTTCTCGCTATATATGTGAACCCCTGCCTTCTTAGCGATGTTCCTCAGAAGGGAAGAGGGAGCGGTCAATGTGCCTATATATACCGCATCGTAGGGTTTCCCCCATCTCGCCCAAACCGCTGGCATACCATCCTCGTATCTCGCTATAACCTCCACTTGCTCCTGAGGATAAAACAAGGGGGATAATAACTGCTCTACACCGAAATCCTCAACGCCTTCCGTTAACTTGTTGCCCTTTTCCACCCTCACCATCCCCTTAATCTTTCCTCTTTCCATCGCCATTTTCACCCCTAAAATTTCCTCCATATTCCTTGCATCGGCTGATGGGTCCTTTATGAAGCCATTGGCATAGAAGAAAACACAGGTGCTACCCTGACAATTCCTCTCTATTTCCTTCCTTTCTTTTTCCGTTAAAGCAAAACAATTAAGAAAGATGTAAAGCTTGGATTTAGGGACTCTTCCTTCAACGAGGTCGTCAAGAAGATAGAAACCTACGGGAGCCCCTATCCGATAGAGGGATTGACGGATACCATACAAAAGGGAGGAATTTATGGGTGGTGGTGCTTGTGTAAGATAGAAATTGCTTTTCTCATCTACTATCACCGCTATCTCTGGCTTGAAAGTTGGTTTCGCTCCCAGATGAGAATCATAGATTCTCTTCAATTTCCCCAAGTTCTCCCATATCCCTTCGTCATCCAACCAGCCATCGGCGAACAAATCAAAATACCAGCAGCCCATCCTGCGAGGAAAGATATGGGCGAAATTCCTCTGGTGAACCCAATATGTCTCCTCCGGCGTGTCGGAACCACCGTAGATGAAATGGTCCCTCACCTCATCTTCCCTTTTCTTATTGTAAATGTGGGTTCTATGGTCATCCTCGTTAAGCCAGAGCTTGCCGTGAAGACGAACCGAATCCACCGCGGCCATAAAAGCGCCAATCCCACCCGCTCCCCTATCTCCGTAGGAAATGGGGGAAACGAAGATGTCAATATAAGGGGAGTTCAAGAGCCTCTTAAAGGCAAGGTGCCCGCTCTGCTGAACGCCATAAGGCATAGCACCCAGCTCAAAGATATAACCATAAAAATAAACGACGAGTTTCCTTCCACCAGTTGCCTCCTTTATCGCCTTCGCGAAATCCTCCAGAGCCGAGGACATAGCTATGTTCTGAAACTCGTGAAAATCTATCAGCTTGCGCTCCTTCCGGGGGTCTCGGAAGAAACCGTAGGAAGCGTTCATTCGCTCCTCAGGGGAAGGAAGGGAAACTTTCTCAAAGCTTAGGTTAGGCTCTCCCCACGCCTTCCTAAGATTCTCCTCTCTTTTATATTTCGCTCTCAGCCATTCCCGAAAAGCCTCTTCAAAGGCTGGCTCACAACAATTGAGCTTTGCTTCCCAAGAATCATAATAAAACCATTCACCCGTGTTCTGCCCACAGAACATATAGCCTATTATGTGGTCGCCGTATTTTTCTTCCAGATGTTGAATGAGTTTTTTCAAAGCATCAGCGGTATCTTTCCTCCACTCCGAAGAAGCAATGCTAATCCCTTCATTCCTCCCAATCACATCTATATCCCTTACAGAAACCCATTTCCCATTCTCCAATTTCTGAAAGACCATTATCGCCTCGGGATGTTCTTTTTTCCACCAATCGGGAACACCGACACCGATTCTCGGTATAATGAGGGCATTGGGATTACGGGAAAGGATTTTCTCCACCTTCTCATCCGCCCAGCGATAATCAAGTTTCTCCTCCGGGCGAGTTATCCAGGTATCAATACAACAATAAGCTACGAGGTCAAAACCCTGCTTTTTCGCGAGCTCAATCGTATGGAATGTCGCCTCGCTGTTTCCGCAAGCGTTGTAGATAAGGGGTGAATAGGGAATTTGATTGACGAAGAGAAGAGGCACTCCTTTGAGGGAGCGCACCGAAGCGCTGAAAGGGAAAACAACCGCAGTCGTGCACATCGCTATAATCAAGATTAGCAATCTTGCCATTTTTTCACCTCCACCATCTTTTCGTCATAATCTTGCGATATTGTAGAAAGCATCATAGGAAACACCTAAAATTTTCCTTTCAAGTATGCCTTCACTTCGCTGATAAATCTCTTGTAGGCTTGCTCGCTTTCCGCAATAAACCTCCTTATAGAAGACCACCTTATATCCAGATATTCGTGTGCTATTATGTTTCTGAGCGGTACCCACCTGGCTAACTCCTGTATATCCTCTCTGGGAAAACCTTCAACGAGAGAAAGCCTCAATATCATCTCCCTGTAGGTTTCCCCGAGCTTTAATCCTTCTAACGATAATATGAGTTTTGCTATATCAATTGTTGAACTGATGATATTCTCCACCCATCTCTCAACATTTCTCCTTTTATTTCTATCCTTGTTAAACATTTCCCAAGTTAATCCTTTAAAGATAGAATAATCTTCCACTTCCTCTTCAAGGAATCGCAAATGCTTGATTATCCTTTCTTTGAGTTCTCTTTCCATTTTTCTCTTTCCCAAAAATCTTGAATCAGGGTTTCCCGAAAGTCAATTGCTTCAGATGTCACTACCTCCATAAAGCGAAGGTATAACCCCCAATCCTTGATTGCCAAAGGCAATCCATTAAGGGCGCTCGCGGAAACTGTCGCTGGCGCCCGGTTCAAAACGAGAAGCTCAACCTCTCGTTTGAGAATCGCCTCAAGCTCTGCCTGTATTTCATCCTCTCCTGGATAATAAACCTCTTCCTGAAACTCAACTATCTTTCTATTGGAAGGATAAAAATAAACCGCTATATCTACATCGGATAGCTTTGTCGCTCTTCCTTCCGCTTGAGAACCAAAAAGAAAAGCGAAGGCTATATCCTCCCTCTTGTTAAAATACTCCTTTAAAGCTGATATGTCCTTCTTTTTCAACAACCCTTCTCACCCAGCTTCAAGCCAATGCCTCATCAAGCATCGTGAGGAAGTTCTCAAGGGGAACATAGTTTGGAATTGAATTCCCAGAGCCCACAGCAAATCTTCCCAAAGGAGCACATTCGTCTATTAAATTCCTCACATATTTCCTGAGCTCGGAGGGAGTGGCGGAGGCTAAAACATTCACATCCACCCCTCCAAGAGTGGCAATTCTGCTTCCATATCTTTTGTGGAATTCCGCCGCCGGAATAATCACATCCTCAAAGGAATGCTTTCCATCAATCCTTACATACTCAATCAAATCCTCCATTATAGCCTCAACATTTCCGCAACTATGGAGGAAATACGGTATCCCTTTGGAATGCGCCATCTCAGCGAACCTCTTATGCCAAGGGAGAACATATCGCCGCAAATAGTTGGGATGGATTAGCGTTCCACTCTTGAAACCCATATCGTCGCCGGGGAAAATCGCAATGATATTCTCTATTTTCAATAATTTCTCATAGTATTCCTCCATAAGTTGCCCAAGCTTATTGGCTACCGCCTCAACGAGCTTTGGGTCATCGTAGAGGGAATAGGAAAGACCTTCATAGGACATTATCCAACTCAAATGCTCATATATCCCACCGCTATGGGAGGCGATTAACCCCATTCCCTCGGGCAGATGGGATGCTATGTACTCGTAGGGAAAGAAATCCACATCCTCCAAACTTGGCCAACGATAAGCCTCAAAATCCTCCCAACTCATAATAGCTCCTTGATGCTCATCTACCCAAGAGCGAATCCCCTCGGAAGCGGTATCGGGAGCGAATATATGCCTCTCCTCAAAGGGAAATCCTATCTCCAATTTCACGAAATCATAGCCTAAGCGATACCAAAGCTCAATATAGTTATCCCAAAAGGCGCTCTGCTTCTCCCTATCATTGGGGTCATAATCAACCCATTTTCTGCCAAGCATATCTTCTACTATTATCCGAGCTATAGACCAATCTATTATATATTCAACCAACGGTGGTTTTTCCCGCTTCTCTTTACCCAAAAGATAATTGATGAATCCCTTTGCATCAGGCTTTGGATTCTCTAAGGGAACACGCAACCCCATATCATTGAACCTCCTTGATGAATGTTTTATAAAACAATAAAGCGCTAACAGTCTTAGCGTCCTCTATCTCACCATTCTCAATCATCCTCAATGCTTCATTTAAGGGCAATACGCAAACAATCACCTTCTCGTCCTTGTCCGGCTTGCTTTCTCCCTCCCTTAAATCCTCAGCGAGAAAGATATGGATACATTCCGTTGAATAGCCCGGAGCAAGAAAAAGGGAAAGCAATTTCCTCCATTTTCCAGCGGTATAGCCGGTTTCTTCTTTCAATTCTCGCTTAGCACATTCAATGGGCTCCTCGTTTGGGGACAGAGTGCCAGCGGGTATTTCCAAAAGAACTTTATCAGCAGGAAGACGATATTGCCGAACGAATATAATTTTATCCTCGGGCAAAATAGGCAATATAGCTACCGCTCCCCTATGTTCAACGACTTCCCTCGTGGCAATCGTTCCCTCTTCCAATTCAACTTTATCCACCCTCAACTTCAACAATCGTCCCTCAAAAATCCTCCTAGTTTCTATTACCTTTTCCCTCATCATTTATTCTCAACCTTAATGGGATATTCTATCTTCCAAACTCGTTTTCCATCCCCTTGTTTTTTCGCAACCGCGTAAAATGTCAAAATATGTTCACCATTGGGAATCTCCCTTGTGTCTATCGTAACATTATATGTCTTCCAGAATTCATTCTTAAAGCTTGGTTGAAGATAAACCAAAGGTCGGTTGTTATCAACCCTTATCGCTATTCCCTCTATTTCGTCGCTTTGGTCAAAAACATTTATGATAAGCGATGTTTTATCCTTTAAAACAGCCTCCCTAATTATGTTAGCAACATCTATTGAATGCCTTTCCCCTACCCACTTATAAGTTGAGATAACACTGCCTTTCTCCGCTATAATGAGGCGATAACCACGGGGAGTGCCATCAAGATTCGGCCTCTCATCCCCCCACCAAGCTCCAGAGAGAGCCCCTGTTAAGATGTTCAATATGTTGCCGAGAGGAAGCCGAACATTGGAGTGTTCGTGTCCCGAAAAAACAATCTTTACTTGGGAATTCTTGCTGATTATAGAGAAAAACCGAACGAAATTCTCACACTCAAAGGGCGGTTGGTGAGTGAAGATTATCGTTGGCTTATCCTCTGCAAGGGATAAATCCTTTTCTAACCAATTCAATTGGTCTAAATCAAATCCCGCTTTCTTATTCGTTGTAGCCTCTAACATAACGAAATGCCATCCAGAATAATTGAATGAATAATAAGGTGGACCGAAAAATTCCTTGTAGGCGCCCCTATCGTATAGAGGGGAAGATGTTGGTATACTCCAAGGATGCTCGTGATTTCCCGGCAAGTTGAAAAGGGGAGGTTTAAGATTTCTCATCAAAGATTTGTAAAGTTCGTAATATCTAATAACATCCTCCTCATTTTTCAAGGGATTTGCATCCATAACGAGGTCTCCCGTTGCAACGACAAAATCGGGTCTGAATTCATTTGCCTCGTATACGAACTTACCGACATCCCTATAGCAGATTTCTGAAAATGTAGAGTGAATATCGGTTACTTGTATGAGGAAAATTGAAGACTTTTCATTGATTTTATAAAGGGGAAAATCAATTCTTTCCATTTCCTCATTTCCCCTCACCCTTTGCCAGAAGTTGATATTAAAGTAACCCGAAGGAAAAGAAACGAAGATTATGGGTTCTCTTTCTTTAGGTTGCAGGGCGTAGTAACCGTTTTTATCGGTAAGAACGATTTGATAACCATCGCTTACAGGAACATTTGCTAAGCCTTTTTCTCCTTTATCAAAAACCTTATTTTGATTGGAATCAAGGAAAACAAAACCTTCTACTTTCCAAATTTGAGCATAGCTTAATACGACGCTTATCGTTAAGAGGGCAAATAAATGTTTTGTTTTCATTTCATCAAATCACCTCTTAAATTTTACAAAGTTTGCTTATTAAAAACAATAGAGAACATATATATAAAACGATAGTGGTTGGTGGGTTGTAATTTTTGTAAGTAAAATAAAAGAAGCTCCAATAATCAAAACATAAAATTATGAAATTTAGCTCATTAAGAAAGAAAAAACAACATTATCAAATGATTGTTTCAAGGTAATTCATACTTTATTTTTTAAGAACTAAATTTCCCTTAATATCTTCCAATTTCTTCCCAAGCTCAGGGAAAACCGTTATTGTAAATTTTATGTTAGCAGATGTTAAAAATGTATCCTTTTCGGGTGGCAGAAGGTGGTGTAAACAAATTACTTACATTGAAATCTTTAATTATTGATTATTTTGGGGGAGGAGTTTATCTGCTATCTTTTGAATTATTTCTGTTAATTCCTTGTTGTTTC
>JBMFMH010000115.1:0-3464 GCA_049970775.1 bacterium
GTATTTTTCCCCTTCTCCCCGGGGAAAAGACAGCCTTGCAATTTTTTGAAATTCCTTGTATATTCTTTTTGGAGGTGCTAAATTGAAGAACGAGGATTTCTGGAAAATTAAATTGAGCGCTCTCCTTCACGACCCACCCCATAAGACTTTCATCCGCCTTGAAGAAAAAAACCACGAAAAAGAAGCTTCTCAACTCTATAAAAAACTCGTAGGTGAAAAACCAGTCAATGGGGGAAAAGTGAAACCTGCCGACCACATTGCCTCCGCTATGAGCAGACTCCTCGTGGAACAAACACGCTGGAAACCAAACCCTTCCTACAAGGATGCCCTCTTTATAGACCCCTTCACCTTGAAACAGCAAGAACTTTCCCCAGTGGACACGCAAAAAATTGAACAATTCTTCCAAGCCTGTTCTTTCTTCCATTCCCTCGGGGACGAACCAAAATATAAACCCGCCTTCCTCTACTGCTGGCGCTTTATGCCAGAATATTTCAGCGATTGGCTCCTTAACCATCCCGCTGATGACCGTGCCTGCAATCACTGCGTCTATGACCACGCCGTGCAAACAAGCGCCATCGCCTCCGCCCTCCCACAGCCTTCCCTCCTCTTTTTTACAATCGCAAATGTGCAAGAATTCATCTCCACATCTCGCAAAACCCAAGACCTCTGGTCAGCCAGCTACCTCCTCTCCTATCTTATGTGGGAAGCTATGCTCCCCATAATTGAAGAATTCGGTCCTGACTCAATCATTTACCCCTGCCTCCTCGCTAACCCATTTATGGATAAATGGCTTTACGACTATTTTCAAAAACTCAATCCCCAAAATCCCCTCCTTAAAGAACTCCTTACCACCTTAGAGCAAAATTTAAAACCTGAGAAAAGGCTCACCCCTTCCCTCCCCAATGTTTTCCTCGCCATTTTACCCTATGAAAAAGCAAAGGAGAAAGCGGGGGAAAGCAAAAGAAAGGCGGAAGAAGCATTTGATGAAATAGCCCAAATTGTATTTGAGAAAATTGGCGAAAAAGTGCCAGGCATCAACTACTCAAAAATGGAGTTCCCCTTTCACCTATTTTGGGTCGTCCTTCCTCTCTCTACTAAAGGCATATCCGGAGATGAAGACGGAGAAAAGGAAGCCGAAATCTTTATAGAAGAATATAAAAAGTTGGTTGGTGAAACCAACCTAGTGAAGATGATTGAGAGTGTAAAGGATTCCTCAGTGAAAAGCCGTAGGAAATTCTTCAATCTCGGCACAGCTTATTCTCTTTTCTACGCTATTGGAAGGGGATTTTTGAGAAGCAGGAAGCTGATAAGGAATTTTAGCCAATCGGAGGAGAAAGGAAGATATAGATGTTCCCTCTGCGGTGCTCATTCCGAGCTCAGCGGAAAGGAGACCGCCAGTGAAGCGGATAAGTTTTGGGGAGAAGTGCGCTGGAAATTCCCCTCTCTCTTAAGAGAGGGCGAGAGGCTTTGTAAATTATGCCTAATAAAGCGCTTCGCTCCATCACTTTATTTCAAGGAAGAAGAATATGACCCTTCCGCTTTCCCTTCTACCTTTGAGGTAGCAACGGCGGTTTATAAGGATAACTTGGAAGACAAGGATAAAAAAGACTTTCTGCAATCTTTTGAAATACTTAAAAGCGATTTGGAGGAAGCAAGTTGTCATCTTCCCAAGACTAATCCTGTTCCGAAATTGAGCAACGATGTATTGGCGCACATAGATGGGCAATGGCTGATGGAGGATTCCTATAAAGCCGACTACATAGCGAGGGAATATGGAGGGGATAAGGAAAAGATAGAGGAAATTTTGGGAAGGAACGAGATTATATCACTCCTTGGGAAGATAAGGAGGAAATATGGCGAGCCTCCCCGCTATTATTCAATTTTGTTTTTGGATGGTGACGAAATACACAAATGGATTGGCGGAGAGAAGCTCCCACCTATAAGGGAGCTTCTCCATCCAACTTATCTTTGTAAGTTCGCTACCCAGCTTCCCCCTGTATTAGATGAAAGGCATCCAGTTTCTCCTTCCCTTCATCAAATGCTCAGCAGGAAGATGGGAGAGTTTGCCTTGCACGATGTGAGGAGGATTGTGGAGGAGAATTTCGGCGCTTTGGTTTATGCTGGTGGCGATGATGCATTAGCCTTCTTACCAATAGAGAACCTCCTCCCTTCCCTTTTCCAACTACAAAGGGAGTGGAGAAAGAGGCTTGGGAAAGTAACGATAAGCGCTGGCGCCGTAATCGCCCATTGTAAGATGCCCTTGCAGAGAGCTTTAGAGGTGGGAAGGATGGCGCTGAAGAAGGCAAAGGAAAAATATAAAAGGGATGCCTTTTGCATTATAACACTACCAAGAGGTGGAGAGATGTTAGAAGGTGGGAGCAAATGGTATGTTCCTTCTAATTCCGAGCTTCCCGTTCCCTGCCTTCTCTATGAGATAGCCATGGGCTTCAGACTAGGTAAGCTTTCCGGACGCTTCCCTTATCAATTCGCCCAGGTGCAAAGGGAAATGGGGGAGAATAAAGAGGTCTTAGAGCGGGAACTTGCGAGAATCTATGAAAGGAAGGAATTCAGAGACCCCAGTCTTTTGGAGAGAATGAAGGCTCTTCTCAAAAATGAGGATATCTCAGCGGAGGGATTCGCCAATCTGCTTCTGATTAGCCACTTCATAGGGACAAGGGGGTGTATTAAGAGGGATGATGCGTCTTCTCATTGAGCCTCTTGACCTTCTTCTTTTCCGTGACGGGCGCCCCTTTGGGATGGGCGAATCCGCCTCTTCCATCTTCCCACCTTCTCCCTTGACATTTCAAGGAGCGGTGAGAGCAAAACTGTGGGCGAATAAAGACAAAATCCCCCAGAATTGGCTTGACCCGGAAAAACCTTCCCTTAAGTTTTACGGTCCTTTTCTTGAGAAGGACGGCGTTCTCCTCTTTTACGCTCCCTTGTTTACTCTCAAATGCTCGCTTGAGAGAGGCGAGTTCATCAAACCGAGAAACTGGGATTTGGAAGGTCTGCAAAAGGTGCTCTGGCTGAAAGAGGAAGAGGAAGAAAGCGGATTCATTTCCCTTGATGATTTCAAGAATTATCTGATAGGTAAGCCTGTATGTGCTAACCGGTTATCGAAGAAAGAAGATTTGGTTCTGGAAGAAGAGAGAACCTCAATAAAAATTAATCCCGATAAGTTGACTGTTAGCGAGGAAGATGCCCTTTTCCGTGTGCGGTTCCTAAGGCTTAAGAAGGGGGTTCGCTTCTCATTATATGTTGAGGCGGAGAAGGAAGAGGAACTATTATTTGAAATTTTGGAGAAGGAGCCGAGAACTTTGATACTGGGTGGAGAGAGAAGAGCAGTGCGTTACGAATTAATCAAGGAGGATTTTAAAAGCTTATTTGAGGATATAGAGGAAAGAATAGATGTTGGAGGGAAAGGGATTGGGAAAATCATTTTTCTAACCCCGGCAATTCCCGAG
>JBMFMH010000115.1:3564-6431 GCA_049970775.1 bacterium
GGATTTGGCGCACGCAGTAGGAGGTTATACGGCTCCCTCCAGTTCCATTCGGCGCCCGATGAAGAACTTAAGAAGCTTTTTGAAAATAAACTGCCTTTCGTCCCCTTAAGCAAGTTGAATTTGAGGGAAGATATTCCCAAAGCTCTTGATGAAATCGCAGATATAATAGGGCACCAAAAGCCTTTACCGCTTTTAGTTTATTTATACGAGGCAAAAGCAGAGGATTTGGAAAATAAGTATAAAGATTATCGCAGAAGCAAGCCCCTTAAAAAGCTTAAAGAGAGGGCTGTATTTGGTTTACCATTGCAGAGATTCTCAAATAAGAGATTTGCTTCTCAGATAATCTTCAAAGCTGTTAACGAGCAAAAATGCCTTATAACAATCATCAAATCATTCGAGATTAGCGAGAAAACACAGGAAAAATTGCAACGAGATAAAGACGAAATCATTGAAAAACTAAAAGAGTTTTGCAACTGGTTAAAAGCCGAATTAATTTATCCTCCAGAAAGAAGGTGGTGAAAATGTTTGAAAAAGCTTGCCTTCTACTTTATTACAATGAAACCCCATTGCATATGGGCACGGGCACCGCTATCTCCTATGTTGACCTCCCAATAGAAAGGGAGAAACATACGGGATATCCCGTGATGCCTGCCTCTGGTATCAAGGGCGTGTTGCGAGATTTGGCAAGAAGGAGATGGGGGAAGGATAAGGTAGAGGCTATTTTCGGACCGGAGGAGAAACCGGAGGAATATTCCTCCTGCCTAACTTTCACCGATGGGAGGATACTCCTCCTACCCGTGCGCTCCCTAAGGGGCATTTTCGCTTGGGTTACCTCCCCTTTCGTCCTGCAAAGATTGAGGAAAGATGCCGAGATAGCTGGCTTAAAAGAGGAATTTCGCTTCCTTGAAGAGGAACTCCATATAAAAGATGATGAAGCTCTCGTTTGCCTCGAAAACGAAATAACGATGAATGATAAAATACTACTTGAGGATTTTGAGTTCGAAGCGAAAGCGGGAGAGAAAGCAAAGAAGATAGCTGATGGCTTGCTTTCCTTTATAAATGTTTTCCCTTCAGAAGTGGTCAAATCGCTCCTCTCAAATCTCCCCAAGAAACTGGCGATTACATCGGATGATGCCTTCTCCGAGTTGACCAATGTAGCTATGGATATCTCTACCCGCATAAAAATAGATTACGAGAAAGGAACAGTGGTGGAGGGGGCTTTGTTCACGGAGGAAGCGGTTCCCTCGGAAAGCATTTTCTACAATCTCGTGCTCTTCACTTCGCCCTATAAGAAGGATATTGTAAAGGGAAGCGAAGATGTGGTGAAGGAGATAGAGGGGTTGCTAAAAGAATGTCCTATTGTTCAATTCGGAGGGGATGCTACGGTGGGAAGGGGATTGGTAAGGGTCGCAATGTATAGGAAGGAGGGATAAAAAGGATGCCTATTAAAAATAGGACGCAGGAGATAGCAAATTTCGCCTTGGAAAAAGCAAGGGGGCAGAAGCAAAATCCCGAGTATAAGAGGTATGTTAGACGCTTGCCCTCTTTGCTCCTCCGCAATGGACTTGCCCTTACCCTCGCCTTTCTTAAATCAAAGGGAGGGACTCATTCGGAGATATATAATCACATACAGGAATGGTTTAAGGAAAGGAGACTTCTAAAAGAAAACGATTTATTAAAGGGACTTTTGGAGACAGACGCATTGACTTATAGGTCTTGGAGTAGAGAGGCTTTAGAGCTCGCCACTTGGCTTCAAAGGATGGCTGAGGCGGAGATTGAGGAGGGAGAAGGATGAAAAGGCAAAATAAAGGGAAGCGGGAAGAAAACTTGGAAATTAGAATACCCTATCCAAACCCTCTTTTAAGGACGGGGAAAGAGGTAGAGGATTCGGTGGAAACGAGTATAAAAAAAGAGATAGTTAATAAAGTGGAAAATTTCGGTCTGCTTTACGATAAGCTTATCCCTCTTGTTAAAGAAAATGGGGGAGAATGGAAAGTTTTAGGGAAATATAAGCGTGAATTTTTAACAGCAATAAAAGGGAAAGAGGAGGGTATGGGTGATATTTTGGGGAAATTGAGGAAGAGAATAGAGGAGGAGAAGGAAATCCTCCAAAGGGAGGGATATTATATCTTAGTGGATAAGGATTTTAAAAGCGAGAGCAGGTTGGTGATAGGTTTAGGGGCTGGTTCCGTTTTGGAGACATCTTTAACATTGCATAAGGTATGGGGCATTCCCTATATTCCCTCAACTGCATTAAAGGGGATTTTGCGTATGGCGTTTTTTTGGGAAATTGCGGGAGAGATAGCTAGGAAGATAGGTTTGGGTGATTTGCAGAAGATGTTAGACGAGCCGATAGAGGAATTTAAGAAGAGGAAGGGAGAGCGTCTGAACGAATGTTATGGGAAGATTCTCAAGTTCAAGTATTTATTAGGTTCTCCCGATTATAAGGGTCTGCTTCTTTTCCTTGACGCTTATCCTTTGGATTTGAAATTTGATGTTGATGTTATGAATGTCCATTATCCCGAGTATTATAGTGGAAAAGGGGAAAAGGCAAGGGATGACGAGATGCCAAACCCTATCTTCTTTCTTACCCTTGCCCCGGGGGTTAGATTTCTCGTAGTCATTTTGTTTGATGTGAAGCGTTATGAGTGGATAGAGGGGAAGGAATTTTCAAAGGAGGAAGTTAAGGAGGAAGTTGAGCGTCTCATAGCAACGGCGTTTAAGGAATTCGGGGTAGGAGCAAAGACGAGGGTGGGATATGGTGTATTGGGTCAAATAGAGGCTTGAGGGAAGTGGTTCCTTATGCAACGCATTTTCGTCGGTCGCCAGTAGCCCAAAAACCCTTGGGGACCGACGAAAAAATCCTC
>JBMFMH010000116.1:0-6333 GCA_049970775.1 bacterium
ACATCCTTCGCTTCTGGGTGAACGGATGGGATGGAAGAAGCGGTGAGAAAGGGAAGAATTTCTTTTACCTTCGCTCCGCAGAGGATGGCAAAATTCTCCGCACCGCCATCCCTCCACTCTCAGATGAATTTCAGCCCCTCTGCTGGTTTATAGGAAGCCTCAAAGGCAAGAGGGTCTATTTCGAAGCGGTTGATAACAACAAGGATGCGGGGTTCGCCTGGTTGGGCGTAGCCTTGGTGGAAGAGGTAAAAAAGGATATCCCTCAGGATAAAAGCAATTTCTACGCCGTCCCTCTCCACTTCGGTCTGGGAACATTCCGTATCCTCAACTATGACGGTGCCCACCGCCCCACTCCTCCTTATCTTTCCTCCTTAGGCGGAGGGGAACAGGGAACGGGAGCGATTCGCTCCCCTACTTTCACCATCAAGACGCAAAAGATTCGCCTTCTCGTTAACGGTTGGGACGGTCAACAGGGAGGAAGAGGGGAGAATTGTTTCCAGCTCGTTGATGCGGAAACTAAGGAAATCCTTCGTTCCTCTCCTCCGCCTCTCAGCGATTTCCCCAAGTGGATTGAGTGGGATACAGCTAATCTTCAAGAAAGAAAGGTGTATATCAGGATAATTGACGGCGACCCCGAGCCCGCTTTCGCTTGGCTTGGTCTTTGGGAGGTTGATGCGGGTAAGGAATTCCAAATTCGTTTCTCTGAAAATCCCTCCCTCAGTGGCTGGTCAGCTGAGGGAGAACAGCCCCTCTATACCGAGCGCCTCGTCCCCTTCTTATCGTCTTCCTACCCCCAGTTCTCTGAGAATTCCTCAATCCGCCTCCTTCTAAATGTCAAGGCGAAGCATCTTTTCCTTTTAGGTATGACTAACTCCCTTGACCAAGGCTGTCCAATTTGGGGCGACCCCAACGATAGAGCATCTCGTTTCTTCATTGGAGACGAGCTGGGCAAGATAAAAATCAAGTATGTTGATGGTAAGGAGGAAATCTACCCCCTCGTATTAGGGGAAAGCCTCTGGTGGGGGAAGATTTTCCACGATTTTCCCGAGCCGTTTTCCTCCAACCCAAAGGCTAAAAAGGTTCTTCAAGATACCCTCCGCCTATTTCCTCAAGCCCCTATAGCGGATGGACGCTATGTAGCGGTGATAAATCCTCGTCCCGTTGCCATTTACTCCTTTGAACTCGTGGATTCAAAGGATAAAAAGGGCGCCCCTACCCTGTATGGCTTAACTATTGAGACCTATCCTGGGGAAAGGTTCGCCAGCGGTATTCCCCTTCCTGCGGATAAACCCTCAAAAGAGCTCTTGAATTTCATCAAGGATAAGGCGCTCCTCTCGGGAAAATTTTCCTTTAAAAGGGTGGAAAATCTGGCGAAAGCCCTCTATATCAGCGAGGATGCTCTCCCTTCCCATCTTCCCCTCTCAATTCCACCCGCTTATAAAGGACCTCTCGTTCGCTTTGAAGGCAACATCTACGCCGATATTCTTTCCAATGCCTTCTACCATAATGTCCTTGATATTTTGAACAAGATAGATGAGGAAGGGATGTATCATACTTCAACTAAAAACGCTCCCTCCTGGGGTGGCTACCAGGGATTTGGCACTTTCAGGAAAAATGTTGGGACCTATTATCAACATTCTTGGTCAAGGGATTTGGGAAGGAGTTTACAGGAGCTCGTTTCCCTTGGATATCTTTGCCAAGCGGAAAATGTGGCTGACTACTGCTTCAGAATGGCGCTTCTCTGGAAGGATAAAGGCTTTCCGCCTCATTGGTGCAGAATAATAAATATACCCACACCTGGGGAGGGAAACTTTGAGAACGATGGGCACGGCTTGATATCACTCTTTATTTATAAATTATGGCAAAGGCTTCCCAATAATAAAGAATGGCTCAGCAGACATTGGCAGGATGTTCAATTCGCTGGGGATTGGATAATCTGGCAGTTTGAGAATGCGGATAAATCGGGGGCAACCGATGTCCTCTTAACTGATAGCGAATGCGCCGCTGGAGTGGGGAGGAGCGTATTCGCCGATTATGTCTGTATGGAAGCCCTTCAAGCCTTAGCCGAGATGGCGGAAAGCGTGGGGAAAATGGAAAAGGCAAGGGAGTGGCGGGAAAGAGCGGGAAAAATGAGAAAGGCGATAGAGAGAAACTACATAGTTGTTGAGCCGAAATATGGAAAGGTATGGACGCTTTCAAGCTCAGGTTGGCCAAATCATAGCACCGTGCTGGGTCCCCTTATCCTCCACGCCGATAGGCGTGGCTTCCTCCCTCTGAAAGATGACCCGGATTGGGCGCAATTCAATCTCGCCGCCTATCATCGCCTTATAGATTCCTATAAACCCTTTGGTTTCTATGGGGTGGCTATGGGTTATGGACAAGGGTTCATCACGCAATCTGCCTTGCTCTTAGATAAAATGAAAGACGCTACTAAGATGTTGGAATGGATGGCAAGGGAAATCTATGACCCAAAATACGAGCCCTACATCACCCCGGAGGGATGTGAAGTGAGCGATAATGGGAGATATTGGCATCGCACGGGTGATTTGGGCAATGGCGTGCAGGAGGCGGAGATAGTCAAGACATTGAGAATAGTCATTGGAATAGACAATCCTAAGCCGGGAAATCTTCGTCTTATTCCACGGATTCCCTATGGCTGGAATAGGATGGAGATAAAGGATTATCCCGTATGGCTTGAAGGTGGGGTGAAAACAGGTTTAGAATACAGGCTTGTAAGGGAGGGAAAGGGAATGAAGATGGAAATCAAGGCTGATAAGCAACTCCCTTCAATTGAGATTCGCATCGGTCCCTTCTCCGAAAAGCCAAGCCAAGGCGAAGGGAACGCAGATGGGAAGAGGTTGAGAGGGAAGCTTGAGAAAAGCGGTGATAGCTGGTGGATTTGGTTCAAATCTCCCTCCGCAAGAAAGATTGAAATATGGGCGAATTGAAAATAGCCTTGTTTAGCTTTTCCCTTCTTATTTTCTCTGCTTTTGCCTCGGATTTTGGGCAGGAGAGGATGGTTGCCTTCCACGAGACCATCCTCTCCTCTTTTGATTATTTCGCCCTTCCCGGCTTATTTACCTACGACCACGACCCTCGTTATTGGCTTCATAACATCGCATTAGGGAAATGGAGAATTGGTCTGAAGATAAATGATAAAATCTCCTTCCTATACGAGGGATTAGCACAAGAAACAAAGCAAACTCCAGAGGAGCTAATCATAAAGGTTAAAATAGGGATTTATGAGGTAAAAGCTCGCTTATTTCCCATGATGGTTGGTAGGGAAGAGATGAAATGGGAAGGGGCAGCTGGGCTTATCGTTGAAAGCAATCCGCCAGGGGAGATAGTCGTTTACTTCGGCGCTCCTGGAAGGGTGCGAATCCACGGCTTCGGTTCCCAACTACCCTTTCGTTGGCAGTATCTTCTCCAACCCGAGCTAACGATTGTTAAGCCGAGCTGGATGAGAAAGGGAGGGATTTTTTATACCCCCATTCGGGAAACTACCCTATATGTCTCTTCTTCTTCCCCCTCGCAAACGAAGATATCGGAGGATGGATATTGGCTCAGATATGAAGCTAAGGGGAGATTTTATATGTGTGTTGCTTTTTCTACGGATGAAGGAAGGGCTATGGAGCTTGCGAAAAGGGATGTATTGGCTGAGGAAAGGAAATTAAAGGAACATTACAGAAAGCTTTTCACCAGCGCTTGGATAAAGACTCCCGTGCCCGTCTTGGACGAAGCCTTTCGTTGTGCCCTATGGAACCTTGAGTTCACCTGGGTGCGTCCTTGGGGATGGATTGAAGCTGTCCATCACTGGGGAACGCTTTACTCTCAACAGCATAGTTTAGCAGCGGATTGGCTTGGTCAAGAGGATAGAAGCAGGGAGATGATTATGACCCACGCAAAACATATCCTCCCGGATGGGATGATTCCTCAGCTTGATACTTACGGGAGGACAAGGGTTGACTTCGGCGGTTGGAATCAATTCTATGTATGGGATGTTCAGCATTATTGGAGGATGACGGCGGACAAGGAATTTGCCAGGCAGATTTATCCAACTTTGTTAAAGGTTATTAGAAAAACTTTTACAAATCACGACCCAGATGGTAATGGTCTCTTGGGTTTCGGTCAGCAAATTGGTAATCAGGAAGATTACATCTCCACCCCTGAGGATGGAACATCACCTACTATAGCGGGAATAGAGATGCTGAAAACGAAAGAGGAATTAGCGAAAGCGCTGGGGTTCAGGGAAGAGGCGAGGGAAGCAAGAGATAAGCTGAGATTGATGGAGGAGAATCTTAAAAGAAAGCTTTGGCAGAGGGATTTGGGTTGGTTCTCCTTTTATAAGGATGCTCTCGGAGCCAATCACTGTGAACCTCCTTATCATTCCCTCATTTGGCCGGTGATTTACGGAATACTTGACCCTTTTGACTCCTATACTTCCCTTCGTCATTTGAGGGAAGCTTTGCAAGGGAAAGAGGGAGAGGTATATGTTAGCAATCTCTTCCCCACCTATGTGAACGCCACGGTCGGCTCACAGGCAGGAGGTCAGCAACAGCCTTGGGTAACCTTAGCATTTTCTCGCCTTGGCTTTTATGAAAATGGTCTATCGCCTCTCCTCTGGATAGCGAGGCTCGTTGTCTCTCCCCCTCACGATGGAGCTTGGCCAGAGCTGGGAATTGAGCCAACGAGGGCTTACTTCTCCCCTCCCGCCGCTGTTTTCATATGGGGAGTGATAGAGGGACTGTTCGGCTTACAATTAGATAAACCCAAAGGAATACTTTGGATAAGACCGGGCTTCCCCCTCAAATGGAGAAAGGCAAATCTAAATCTCCCGAATTTCAAAGTCAGCTTTTCCCATAAGGAAGGGGAATTGATTCTGAAAATCAGCACAAAGGAGAGCTTTAGGCAATGTCTCCGTTGGGCATTGCCTGTCCTTGAGGTGAAGGAAGTGAGGTTAAACGGGAAACGCCTAAATTATAAAACCGAACCATTGGTAAACAGAATCCTCCTTAAATGTGATATCCCGAATACAAAAAATAGCGAGCTCAGAATAAGATATAAACCCCTTAATTGGCATATCACTTTCCCTTCAAAGGTGGCGGAGGGTGAGAGCTTTGATATAAAAATGAAGGGAGGAGAGATTTTAGGAGTGGAGGATAGGTCGGGAAGCGTTGAGAGCTGGAGTATTTTGGGGAAGGGGAAGATAACGGTTAGATTGAAGGACAATGTTAACGAGTTTTATCAGAGATTTGGCGAAGTTGGAAGAAGACTTTTCTCCCATAGGACGATTTTCCTAAGATGTAGAGTCAATTCCGTTTATTTTTGGGCACCCGTGGATTTAGAGATTTTGCCTCCCATAGAGATGGAAGCTGTTGAGGAAAGGCTTCCAGACCAATCTCCTGTTGTTACCCTTCGCTTAAAGAATAACTCCGGAAAGTTGATAAGAGGGAATGGAAGAGTTGAGATAGGGATTGATGAGGAAGGTAACCCAGCGATTGTAAAGGAAGTTTACCTTGATTTAAAGGAAGAGCAAATCCTCGTCCTTCCCATCTTTCCCAATCCAAATCTTATCCCCGGAGAAAACAGAATCCTGCTTCACCTTCCCGATGGGAGGTTTTTGCAATCAATCGTTCGTTTAAGCGGAATATTTGATGGATTACCTTATCCGAAGGAGAAAATAGAGGCGGTGAATTTGCCGGACGAGCTCCTGCGTCCCGATGAAGAATGGAGAAACTTTCGCTGGTGGAGCGCCTATGGACATCCTCCTTGGAACGCCTTGAGGGCTCCCCTTGAGGGTTTGGTGGTGAAGGAGCTAAGAGTTCCTTCCCTTCCCAACATCGTGTTCCCCATTGAGGGGCGGAAATTGGCTGTGGCAAGCTGGTGGTTGAATGTGCCTTTTTTGGACATCGTGGTCAAAAGGGAGGCGAGAAAGTTTTATCTCCTTCTAATCCCCTTCCTTGACCACCAGGATGCATACTCAGAAGTGGGGAGAATTACGGCGATTTGCAATGATGGTGCGGTAATAAAGAAGGAGCTATTTTTCCCAGGTGATTTGGATTGGTGGGGACCGCCTGCGATAATCGGTGATTTCGCAACAGTTGGTAAAGGTTGGTCAAGGAGCATAACGGTGGAGCTTCCATCAGCGGTGGGAAATGTGATTGAATTGGACTTGGGGAAGCGAAGGTATGTTGAGAGAATTAGAATAGAAACGATTGGGCGTTATCCCGCCATTGCCCTTTTATCCTTGATTTGCTTGAAGTGAAGAGATAGAGGGGATGGTTCTCATAGGCGGGGCTTCGGCTTAGTTGGTATTAAAAGCAAACCTCTTAA
>JBMFMH010000117.1:0-6221 GCA_049970775.1 bacterium
ATAGCGACAGGACTTTATGGCGGATACCATTGCATCTATGTTCTCAATGGGACAGTGCCCGGGTATATCGTGGGTGGAAAATATCAATTTGCCTTCCTTACCGAGGACCTCAAATACCTCGTAGATATGCCTCTTCACATCCTCCACACTTCCATTGGGAATTATGTTTGAGTTGTCCAACCCACCATACACTATCAACCTCCCACCCTCTATCTCCCTAAACGCCCTTATATCGTTAAAACGATATTCTAATGGATTTATTCCATCAAATCCGTATTCTAAAAATAAATCAATTATCTCCATGACCCTCCCATCGGTATGATAGAAGACCTTTTTCCCCATTCTATGAGCGAGCTCAACCAACTCCCTTATGTAATCAAAATGAAACTCACGCAGATGCTTGGGGGAAAGCAAGGGTCCGTTCCTTCCACAAACATCGTGAGCGATATATAAAACATCAATATCAAGCTCACAAATCCTACGAGTTAGCTCCAATAAAATCGGCTGATACCTCCTCAGCACTTTGTGAACCACATCGGGATGGTCGTAAAGTTCAATGTAGAGGTTCTGGGGGAGTCTGAGGGGTTCTAAAAGGGCTAACCCTGCGCCTACCAGAACAAAGATAGCCTTATCAGGATATCTTTTTCTTTTCTCAATTATATCGGAATAGATAGCGGGGTCGGTTGGATTTGGCAGAGGCAAATCCAAAGCCTTGTTGAGGGAATCTATCATCGGCTCCAACTGCCAGACCGTTTTCCCATCGTAGTATGTCTTCGCTGTGAGACCTGGATACCAGTTTATAAGGGGGAAAGCCTCTATTAAATCCGCATCGTAATGGGTTATGCGAAAATCAGCTCCCCATTTCTCATCTAATTCAGCCATTTTATCCCTATCCATCCAAAAGTTAAAGGGTGGGCGGTCGGGAATACCACCTTGCAAAACAATCTGCACCCTTTCCCTTGAATTCATATCTACCTCCTGGGGAGTTTGACGAAGGTGTAAATGCCGGGCTCTTTTAAAGCGAAAATTCTACCTTGCTGGTCGGAGGGAGAAAGCCTCCATTCACCCTCAAGGAGAATCTTCAACGCTTCAATTGGCTTTTCCTGAAGATGAATCGTTATTTTCTCATCGCTCGCCTTCACATCCATTTTCACACCCCGATAAAGAAGATTGTTTATCCCCATTTCCGGACAAGCCTTCGGTAAGCTGGGAATTATTTCAAGGCAATCCCCTCTCGGATTTATTCCCAAAAATCCATACACAACTATTGAAGGTAGCAAACTGCTTTCATAGAACTCGTAATCTATTCCTATTCCACCAGCAGTCCCACCTCCTTGTAAGGTTGTCCCTCTTTTACCATCTTTATAATACTCTCTATAGCCTCCCTCCTTCCATACCTCCTTTTCCCATTCCAATATCTCGGATAACCTCTGCCAGGCATTATCTGGTCCCAAAATCTTCAATCGTGCCCATAGGTCATAGAATGTGAAGCCCAAAACCCCTCCGCCATCCTGAACCTGATAGCCGAATGGTATCGCTTCAGGATTCCACCAGGGGAATATATACCAATCTATGTTCCTTTTTGTGGAAGCCCTCGGTCCAAAACGCCACCTATAAATATCCTTACCAACAGATGTATCGCCCTCTATTATCCTCTTTCCCTCCAACCACTCCATAATCTCCTTCTTATGCTGGTCAGAAGCTATTCCATACCAAATAGCATTGAGGTTGAGGAATGTATAGCCGTAATCGTGGGCAAAACCATCCTCATCTATGCAGGCAACGAACCTCCCTTTCTCCTTATCCCAAAACTTCTCATTTGCCACTTTCTTAACCTCCTCGGCATGCTGGCGCAGTTCCGCTGGGTCAAAGGAAAAGCCATCAGTTGGGATATCCCATTCGGGATGAGCTCTTACTACTTCCTCAACATCAGCCATCGTCAATAACGCCCCATAGTATTCCGCCGTAGCGAACATATCATCTCCACCAAAGGGAAGGATATCCCAATAGTTGCTTCCTATTCCCTCGCCGGGTCGGAATACCTTTTTACCCTCAGGCGTTCTATACCAGCCGGAGCGACCCGTATGTCCCCACCAGGGATTGTGGATATACTTATGCTTTAGCCCCCCTAACTCCGTTTGCATATAACGAAGTGCTAACCTCATTCTGTTGATATTCTGGCGGAGGAACAAGATATCCCCCGTCCAGCGAAAGTAATTCCAGCAGGCGAATATAAAGTTGGGATTATTTGAGGTATGGCGAGTATCAAACACGGTGAAGAAAGAATCTATATCAAACTCACCTTCTGCCTCCCCGGGGGCGAGCACTATCTTTATCCTTTTTATTTTGCCCCTCCATTTAGGATGGCGATACATCGGGATTATGCTGTGATTGACACCAGTTATATTTGACCAGTGAGGGTCTTCATTCTGAATATAAACCCTCCTATCCTCCCCGAAATCCTCGTCTTCCTCCCTCATCCACTCAACATAAGGGAGATTATTAGTTTTGCGTTGCGTGTGTTTCCAACGAAGCTGAAGGAAAGGAGAGCAGTAAGCGTCTATGATGACTCCTTTAGGAGTGATTATAGCTGGGGATGGTCCCTTGGCAACCAGATGCCATTTCCCATTCACTATCCCTTCCGAGCGAGCATTTTCCACTTCCCAAGATTTGACAGCGGTTTCACCATACCACCTTTTGTCCCTTCTTGCCCTTAGCCAATCCCAAGCCCAGCCCGGTCCATCCTCCTGGAAATGCCAACCCGCCGTGTATCCATCAACTTGCGGCATATTTTGACACCAAAGGGGGAACGGCCAGCCGTAATCGTGGGCGTGAGAGAAATGCTGATGAGTGTGGACATAACCATCCTCATCCATCCTAATTGAATTTATATCCTCTCTGTGAACTTCCTGGATTGATTTACCTCTTTGCTTGTCAATCGCATCCGCAAGCCACATATCCGCTATCGTCAAATATTCCTTGTTGAATAAGACGGGGTTATTCCCCAAACGGGTTGAGAAATGATACCAAAGAAACCGGCTGAGCAATTGGGCGCTTTCCTCGTTATTCTTGAAGTAAAAACGAGGGAAATGCTTCGGAATGTCTTCCAACATCGCAAAGCCACAACCTGTAAGCAAGAATAACACATTGAACAATTTCATCGCATATCACTCTCCTTTATTTTTTCCTTATCTCCCCCCAACCAGCGGGAGGCATTCCCAATTCCTCAACTTTCGTCCAGCCTTCATCGTCGAAATCCATATTCATCCACCCCTCTTTCCTTTCCCTTTCAACCTTCCAACTCTTATCACTCACAATCCATACCTTTTTCCCCGACTTCAATTCAACCTCCAACTCACAAAGAAGACCTCCCGGACCACCTCCATTATATGCCTCAACCGCTATTATGTTTTCCCCCTTCCTCAATATCTTAGCGACATCGTATCTTTCCGCCTCCTCCCATCTGCCATCGCTACCTATCAATTTTCCGTTTATGTAGAGAGTATAAGCGTCGTCAGCAGTTATCCAAACCCTTGCCGATTTCACCTCCTCAGGAAGATGGAACCGCTTGCGGAAGAAGAAGGTGACATTTTGCTCTCCCTTAGAATTCGCCTCGGGATACCAAACCCAATAGGCACGCCAATCGGAGGGTGGAGGAAATGAGGGGAACTTCAAACCCCTCGGTAACTCTTTCAGATAATAAACACCTCCCTTAACTATTTTCTCCTTGATGTGAAATTCATATCCCTTCTTCCTGCAGGTAATCTCAACGCTCGTCGGTGTAACTTTGATGTCTAAGGGGAGCCCACGATATATCAAGTTCTTAACCTCAGCGAAGGAAAGATGGGAAGGGAGATTTGGTTGTATTCTCAATCCCTCTATATCCGCATCTATCCCCATTATACCATAGAGGAAGAAGCAGGGAACGAGCCCGCTTTCCGGGAAGGGAATATCGGTTCCCACCTGCCAACCATTGTTCTCCCCATAATAAAGGGGAGGACCACCGCAAAGCTTGTCAGGCTTTTGATATCTATCCAAAATCGCCAGCAACCTCGCAAACGCATTGTCAGCACCCAGATATTTAGCTCTTGCCATTAAGTCAAAAAAGGATGTATAGAGAATTGCGCCACCGTTCTCCAAATGGGTATCAAATTTCTGGGCGGGAATCTCCGCCTTGCCCTCTAAATACCACCAGCCACTGCAATCTATCGTGTTAGCTCTGGGAGCGAATTTATACTTATATGTATCTGAGGGGTCCGTATCCAGCCAATGAAAGATTCTCCTTGCCTTCTCCTCATCGCCCAGTCCGTAGGTCAGAGCCTCTAAGTTAACATAGGTGAAGCCATAATCGTGTCTCGCTCCCGTTATATCAACGCATCCTATATATCTTCCCGCCTCATTGTTCCAAAAGGTCTCGTTGTAATTCCCTTTAACCTCCTTAGCTAACTCCCTATAATATTCCGGCGGATGGGCAGGAACATCACCCTCAACCTTTATTCCCTCCCTCCTCACTACTTCCTCAAGCTGAGCCATCGCCTCCAAGGAAGCATAGAAGTAGATGTTCTCATAGGCTGATTTATAGCCGAACGGTATATCGTCCCAATAATTGGAATGAACACCCTTTGTGGTTCCATCGTGGTCGGGGCTATTATCTATAAATAGCCCTTCCTTTCCCTTGCAATACTCAAGCTGCCACTCCATAGCTTTTCTTATCCTTCCCATATTTTGACGGAGGAAATCGTTGTCCTTTGTCCAAGAATAATAACGCCAACAGGCAAGGATATAGTTTGAGTTGGTGGTGAAATGGCGAGAATCATAAGGTGGGCAGGGAGGGAAAGGCCAGCAGCGTTGATTTCCCCAAGTCCAAACATAGCCATCCGGGTCCATCTTGTAAGAGAGAAGATGATTTCTCTGCGCGGAAAGATAGCGAGGAATATCCATCCAGTTGTAGACCCGAGAGAGCCACTCCATCCAATCGGGATTGTTGGGACCAGGTGGCCAGCTTAGTGCTCTTTCCCAAAGGAATTGATTCAAAACCTCGTCAAACCTCGGGTCTGAGGAGGAGAAACGAGGAAAGAAAGCGGGAACATCCCCCTTGCCAGCGAAAACTTGTATCTTCACTGGATTATTCGGGAAATGCAGGGTCATTTCCTGAGCGTCCATAGTGAAATTAACGATTCCATAAGGGTCAAGGAAAAGAACACGGAAGCCCTTTTGCCCTTTCGCTTCAATCCACTCGTCCGCATTCATTCCGAAATCTAAAGAGACCCTTCTTTTGAATTGATGAATGGGAATGTATTGCGCTCGGTCAGATAGGAAAGCCCAAAATGGACTTGCGGATACATCATAGCCGTCCCTTTCCCAGGGGGCAATGAATTTGAAACCAATGGATAGCTTTCCCATCGGTTCAAGCGTGAGGGTGTTCTCCTTAAGCGACAATTTAAGGTCGCTCCTCTTGACATCAGCATATATAAAGCGGATGAACCTATCTCCTTCCACCTTTTGCCCATCAAGGAAAGCCGAACCATTAGGATAGATATCGTCCCTTCTGCCCCACCAACCGATAGTCCCTTTAGGCTGAGACATCTCAAGATAATAGCGTCCCTTCGGTTGAGGAGGGAAATAGAGGGTTTGCCACGAATTATCCCCTACATCAAAGAATCTCTTCCTGGCGATTATCTCCCCACCTGGACCGTTCTTTCTTAAAATCAGGGTCATATCGGCGGATTTAGTCCGCCATGTGGGGCAGGGAACGCTTACCGCAACGAGACCATCCATATCAGTGAGGAAATCCTGCCCGAGCGTGTGCCCCTCCATAAGTTGAACGGGGTCGTTCCACTCCTTATTAATGCCTATTCCTCCCTCCGCCTTCTTGCTGAAGATAGGGACATTTTTCAAGAGGATTCCCTCCTCGGTCTTCTGCCACTCTATCTTCTCTGGAAGTTCAGCCGGATTTATCTCCCCCAGATAGATTCTTTTAGCAAGAAGGATGGAATGATTTCCCTCTCCCTTTGGGTCTATTTTGAGTTCCTCAATATCGCCGTTTCTCCCTTTAAGGGAAAAATAACGGTTTGAGAGGGTGTAAACTTCACCTGTGGGGATGGCGAACAACAAGAAGGAGGAAAGCAAGAGGCAAATCGCCTTCTCCATTGAAATCACCTCAACTATTTTTTAAACCGTTTTAAAACTTTGTCAATAATAAATTGAAATCTCGGGCTTTG
>JBMFMH010000118.1:0-6135 GCA_049970775.1 bacterium
AAAAGCTTCTATCCTGTTTCTTCTATTATGTTCGTCTATTTCCCCTATCTTCTCTATCTCTTGATAATTTCTTTCTATATGTTCTCTCCTTTTCTCTTAATTTCATAGAAATCATCAACATAAAAGAGATTTGTAACACCATAAAATACTCATTCATTAAAATATTGGTTTATGCAACAAAACCGGGTTGCTTTATTTTGAAAAGAGGTTAAGAATATTGAATTTAGTATGAGATGGCTTAATCTTTTCTTATTTACGCTTGCCCTCCTTTTGCCTTCCGCTTATGGAAATAACAAGGTGATAAACCTTAAAAAGGTCACCAAGCCACCGGTTTTGGACGCTAATTTTGATGACGAATGTTGGAAAGAGGTTGAATGGATAGATGATTTCGTTCAATCTGAGCCGATAAGAAAAGCTCCACCCTCCGAGCGGACGGAGTTCAAGGTTGTCCTTTACGATGACGAGTTGTATTTCGCTATAAAATGCTATGACAGATATCCTCAGCAAATTATGGCTCTGCAAAGCAAAAGGGACGGTGAGATGTATTCTGATGATTCCTTTGAAATCAGGATAGATACTTACTTGGATAGGATGAATTTTTACTCCTTTTGCTTCAATCCCAAAGGGACAAAACAGGATAGGAAATGGGGGAACTTGGAGTGGGATGGTGATTGGGATGTTATGGCTAAGATAACTGAGGAGGGTTGGATTGCCGAGGTGAGGCTGTCTCTTGTCCCCTTGGCTTTCCCCCGTAAGGGAAAGGGGTATTTCGGGATAAATTTTCGCAGGCACATAAGTAGAACGAGAGAGGATGATATATGGTCGTTCACGAAGGATGTGCCGGGAAGAGTGGATGATTTCGGCTTAATTGGTCCAATAGATTTCTCCGCTATCCCCTTTAACTCTCGTTTACAGCTTCTGCCTTATTTCGTAGGTGGATTTGGACCGGATACGAGCTGGCATATGGGCTTGGACGCAAATAAGTTCATCACTCCCGATTTTAAATACGCTCTCACCTTATATCCCGATTACAGCGATATAGAGGCGGTTTATGAGAGCATTGATATCTCATATACCGAGAGATGGCTTCCTGATAAGCGTCCCTTTTTCAGCGAGGGAAGCGAGTATTTCGGAGCCTTTTACTCTCGGAGGATAGATAAGTTTGATTTGGGATTGAAGGCTTTCGGAAAGGAAGGGAAAAATCAGACAGGATTTCTCAACTGCACTCGTTTTTCCCCTTTTCGCAACGATACCGTTTTCAATTTCTCCCATAACCCCACTTACCAGTCTTATATAGGAATGACAATTCAAAATAGATATGAAGAGGCGCATAGAAACTTATTGATAGGTGGAGGTGGAGGATTGGGAAGCGAGAATTATAATTTAAATTTCTATTACGCATCCGTTTTCGGAGAATCAGCCTCAGGTGGTTTTTCTTATGGAGGAAGCTTCTGGAAAAGATTGGGAGAAAGGGGCGGATTCTTCGGGAATTACTCCGCTATAAGCCCTGACTTCCATCCTGACCTTCAGTTGATAGGTGAGACTGGCATCTTCAATAAAGGCTTCGGTATATTCTACAGAAATGTATCGCCGAGAGGGGCGAAATGGTGGGAGTATTATAGGGTAAGAATTTCTTATAATCGTGCTCACTATTGGTCTGGCGGTTTGAAGTCGGAATCCAAAAGCTTTGGCTTCTCCCTCGGGTTGAGGGGTGACATAGACTTGGATTTCAGCAGAAGCATAACCTTCTATGACCCTTTTAGGGATAATTTCACCAATTTCTCAATAGGGACGGGCTCACCGGAGAAAAGATATAATATAGGTTTTAGTTACGGGGAAGGGATAAGGATGAATCTGCCTTATAAATTCGCTTCCGGCTGGATTGGGAAACGGCTTCTCAACGATAGACTGAACATCGGACTGAACTTTGAGAAAAGATGGGTAGGTTCGGATAGCGGAGGCTGGAGTTCAGCTCAGCAGGTATGGGGTTCTATTTCCTATGATTTAGGAAGGGATTTTTGGATGGTGTTGCGTGTTTATGGCTTTCGTGATACGGATAGCCACAGCAATATAAGCGCCGTTATTCGTAGGAGAGGTGAGAACAAGAGGGACTTTTATTTGGTTTTAGGGGACCCTCTGGGGAGAGACACCAAGGGAAGAATAGCCTTTAAATACATCACTCCTTGGTGAAAGCGTGCAACTTATCTTCTTTTAACAGCGCTTGCCAAAAGCAGGAAGAACAGGGATATTGCCACTATTATTCCGCTTGGAGGCAAGTCCCAGATGTAAGAAAAGTAAAGACCGAGGATGACGGAAGGCAAAACGATAACGATGGGAAAGAAAAAAGCCATCCTCAGGCTACGGGAGGCTAATAAGGCGACGAAGGGAGGAACAACGAGCATTGAGAAGGAGAAGAACACGCCAGAAAGCCTCGTTGACAAAGCTATGACTATTCCAACGGTGAGGTAGAAGACGAAATTCCATAAACCAGTGTTCAGCCCCATTGCCCTTGAGGTTTCCCCATCGAAGGATGTTGCGGTTATCTCCTTGCTGAAAAGAATGTAGACCAATCCCACGGGGAAAAAAGCGGCGAGAAGAAGGTAAATATCCTTAGTGCGAATTGCGAGAAGGTTGCCGAACAAGCTCTCCATTACACCCGCTTCCCCTTTAGCGCTCTTAGCAAGAAGGAGCAGGGAAAGGGCGAGGGCGAAGGAATAAATCACCCCAATCAAAGCATCCCTTGGCACCTTCTCTCTCCCCCTTGTGGCTAAAACAAGAAAAAGGAGGCAGAGAAGAACCATTATCACTGCGAGTATGTCCTTATTCAAGCTGAAGAAAGTCGCCAAAGCAACGCCAAGGGAGGAAACCTGTGCCAATCCTATTCCCAAGAAAGTTATCCTTCGCAGGACAACATATATCCCAACTATTGAGCTTACCAACCCAATCAGCAGGGAGCCATAGAGGGCGTTTCTCATAAAGGGAAAGGAGAAAGCCTCGGAAAAAGAGTGCAACATCTCAACCGCCTCCTATCGGTAGTCCAAAGAATTCCTTAAGCCTTTGTGGGGAAAGCATCTCTTCCCTCGTTCCACTCACCACCTTTCCATCGCCCAGCATAACTATTTTATTTGCCCTTTCCGCCACAACATCCAATAGATGGCTAACGAGGAGTATCGTTATCCCCTTTTCCTTGTTTAAATCGGATAGGAAATCCATCATCGCCTTCTGGGAACCTACATCCAGGTCGGTTATCGGTTCATCTAATAGGAGAATCTCCGGCTCGCTTACCAATGCCCTTGCTAAAAGAACTTTCTGCTTTTGCCCACCCGATAATTCTCTATATAGTTTCTTCTCCATCCCCGCCAGCCCAACTATCCGCAAAGCCTCCCTTGCCTTCTCCTCATATTTCCTCACCGGTTTCAAAACCCCTATCTTTTTATACAATCCCATACTCGCTATCTCCAGAGCGGTGAGGGGATACGCTTCATCCAGAAGGGAACGCTGGGGAACATAGCCGAGGGAAAGATTGGGCTTATAAACAATCACCTGCCCTTTAATAGGCTTTAAAACGCCCGCTATCGCTCTTAGAAGGGTCGTCTTCCCTGCTCCGTTTGGACCAACAATGCCAAGGAAATCTCCCTCTTCTATGAGGAGATTTACCGAGGGGAGGATTACCTCCCCTCGGTATCCCAAGTGAACATCCTTGAACTCCAATAAGGGCTTTCCTATTTTTTCCCTCACCCCTTCAATGCCCCTCTTATCCGAGAGATAATGGTATCAAATAGGGAGAAGTAATTCTCTGCCTCCTTCGTTGCGCCTACAGCTGAGGGAACAATGACGACTTTAGCCCCCGTTTCCTTTGCAACCATATCTGCGAACTTGCGAGGATAGTATGTCTCTAATAGTATCAGCTTTACTCCTTCCGCTTTCATATCCTTTATTAGCTTTGCTATGTGAGCTGTTGAAGGAGGAATGCCCGGCTTCGGCTCAAGCGTTCCGAAGTAGTCAAGGTCAAAACACTTGGCGAAATAGGAAAAGCTCCTATGATAGGAAACAAATTTAGTTCCCCTAAAAGGCTTCAGCTCTTCTCTCCATTCCTTCTCTTTTGCCCTTAAGCGGGATAGGAAACTTTCCGCTCTCTTCTGGAAATATTCTTTATCACCAGCGGGAGCTACCCTCAATAATCCCTCCAAAATGTTTTTCGCAATTATCTCGCCGTTTTCCGGGCTTAGCCAGTAGTGAGGATTCCCATAGATGTGAATTTCCCCTTCCTTCATACTCACCCTCCCCTTGGGAACCTCCAACTTCTTTATTCCAACCGAGCAATCTACATAGCCAGGGGAACCCCACATAATCTTCTTGTTGCCGGAGGCATCAACGAGAGAATCAACCCACATATCCAAATCCATCCCCACTTTCACAAGCATATCCGCATCACGGAGGTTAACAACCATACTTGGACGAGGTTCTACATAGTGGGGGTCTCTCTCGCCTGGGGCGAGAGTTATAACCTCCACCTTGTTCCCTCCAATCTCTTTAACTATGGAGCTGAGAGTGGGGATGGTGCAGACTACCTTGATTTTCGCGAAGACCGGTGTAAGGAAAAGGAACAAGGCTAATAGCGGGGTAAGGCGTCTCATTGCCATCACCTCCTATTCCAAAGGATGGGCATGAGGACCCATTCCGAATATCACTTGCACCCAGAAGCGATTATCCGCTCCATCCCTTCCATCGCAATATTGATATTCAAAACGGAGGATGCTCGTCTCCGTTAAGTAATTGCTCGCAATTAGCGATAGAGCTTTCTCCCTTCCGCCACCTACAAGCTCGGAGTTATCAATTCTCATCGCCCCCTCCCAGTACTTTGTGAACTTATGTGCTCCGAGAAGATACCATCCGTTTGTCTTTTGCCCGTTATGCTCTGCTTGGAAAATCTCCGTTCTCAATAAGTCCCTTCCGAAAGCCCCCGGCCATCTCTTAAAGGTTAAATCAAAGCCGAGCATCTTCACCGGTTCGCTCCCCGCTCCCCGCGCGGCGCTAAAACCGCTTTCCAACTCGCCATCCCTATAAGGGGTTGAAATCCAAAGCCTTGCGGTATTAAGGGTCTTCTCAAGCCCTGGCATTCCTTCGCCAGTGTGGGGAGTGACGACCTGCCAGGTTGAGAGGTCTAGCTGGGTAAAGGTTTTTGCGGGCAAGAGATAGCTGAGGGTTGCCCCATCACCGATTAGCCCATGTTCACTGAAAAGAGTAGTGAGTATGGAGGGATTATCCACATAGAGGCGATGATGAGGATGGATGGGGTTTTCCTTACCGAAACCCACTCGCATCCTACCCGCTTTAAGGCTAAAACCTCCGCCTAAATTGAGGAAGCTTACATATCCCTCTTCAACCTCCGCATGCGTATGCTTTTCACCTGTTGGTTCCAAATGCTCGTGGAAAGCCAATATCACATCTCCTCTTATGGTGGGATATATCCAGCTCTGAAGAGCTAATTCCACTTCCTCCAACTTCACCTTGTTTCTGTCCTCATCTTGCTTGTTGGAGGAGAAAAGGGTATGGATGTTGCCGACCACGCTGATTTCGGGAAGTTGAAGCGCCTTCATAATGCTTCCCCGAGGCGGTGGAGGCGTTTCCTCATTAGATGAGTTATTTTCATCCTGGGCAAAAGCTATGGGAAAACATAGAAGCGCTAACATAAGAAATAAGATGTGCAAACGCATTTTCATAACACCTCCTTTTGGGAATTTTGAAAGTTTAAGGTTGCTTTGAAAGTTGTGGGGTTTATAGAGTCAAAGTGGGTGGAGCACGAATAGAGTAGCTTTTCCTATGCTCTTCTTCCGCAGGGGAAAGAGGAAAAAGGAAATAGGGAGAACTTAAAAAGCAGGTAAAGATGCAAAAGGAGATGAAAAGGCAGAGGGAAAGAAGAGCGGTTTGAAGGTCGCAGAGTGGGCAGGTGTTATTGCCGGTTGTTGAGTTATTTTCATCTGTGGAAGAGATGGTTTTGAAAGTTGTGGGCAATGGATGATAATGAGCAAATATAAAGGGCGAAAGGGAAAGCCCTATTATTAAAAGCCAGAGTATCGCTCTTTTTGCTTTCATTTTCATAATAGAATTATAAAACGAAGGAGAAACATAAGC
>JBMFMH010000119.1:0-6121 GCA_049970775.1 bacterium
CCCTTTCCCTCTCAACCTCCTCCGGGGAAGGCGGAAATGTCTTCTTCAAAATCCAATATACCCGCAGGATTTTCGCCCCAACAGCTTTCCAATAATAGCAAATCGGTCCCACCCAAGGGATTATCGCCCTTTTATATCCCAACTCCTTCAAATCCCTTAAACTCCTCCTTAATAATTCACTCCCTATCCCTCTCCCCCGCATATCCTCCCTCGTTCCCGTTGGTCCAAAATAACCGGGGTTGGTCACCTCGTAAGCTGCGAAAGCAATGATTTCCCCGTCTATCTCCCCTATATGACAGGAAATGGGTTCGTTCTTATAAGCAGCCATTGTTTCCTCAAGCCAGTTGAGGGAGAAGTTGGCTAACATAAATTCCCGCAATGCCCCTTTGTCTCTTTCCTCTAAACGCCGAATAACAACACCGCGTATCTCTTGTTCTTTATGTTGAAAATCCTCCAGGTCAAGGAACATATCAATCGCTTCACCTACCCTCGTATAGCCCTTTCTCTGGAAGAAGCAAAGAGCTCCGGTGTAGCGTGGGTCTAATCCAGGGAAGAAATACCAGAGCCCACCACCAACTTGTGCCTCTTTTGCGCCCAAAGTCTGGGCATGCTTTTCCCATTCCTTTAAAAGAACGCTTCCATATCCTTTCTCAGCAGCTATCGCTTTGATATGAGCGGTTTCCCCCCTTTTCACTCCCAATATCACTCCCTTCCCTTCCTCCAAGATGTTCAAAGAGGGAGTATAACAGGAATCCTCAAATACCCTTTGCCTTACCTGTTCATAAGTGAAGCTGTCCAAATATAGCTTTTCATTGAGGAAATCCGTAACCCAGCCCACATCATCAGCGGTCATAAATCGCATATCTCTCACGCTCCTCCTAAAAACTTATATCACATCTTATCTTTCTTCCCTTTATAATCTCCATTATCTTTTCCCTTAACTCCCCTTCATATTGGGGATTTCTCGCGTAATCCAACCTTTCCATTGCCTCTTCACCAAATCGGTTATAAATCTCCCTTATCCTTCCACCAACAAAGCTGTTTATGTAATGCAAAGTATCAAAGCCTATAAAGTCAAAAGCGAGTTTCTCCGCTTCATCCACTATGGCTTCCAATTCTCGTTCCGTGAAGAAGGGGAGAATAGGATTAATGAGGATGCCGACCTCTATCCCTTTCTCCTTTAGTTTTAACCCCGCCCGCAAGCGGTGAGAAGGAGGTGAGGAATGAGGCTCAAAAGCCCTCGCTATCTCATCCCGCAAAGTGGTAAGGGAGAAGCAAACCTTAACATTCGGAAGCTTCTCTAAAATCTCCCTATCCCGCAACACCCTCTCCGATTTCGTGAGAAGGAAAAGGGAGAAATCGCTATCTGAAAGAGCGAGGAGACATCCTCTCGTTATTTGATAAATCTCCTCAACAGGCTGATAAGCATCGCAAACAGTAGAGACAAATATCTCCCCTCTTTTATATTTACCCATCTCCCTTTTGAGTATTTGGGGGGCGTTTAACTTCACTTCCACCCAACTTCCCCATTCCTCTATTTTCCTATGCCTCCAGCGAGATATGTAAACGGAATAGCAATAGCGACAATTATGCTCACAACCAACATAGGGGTTTAAAGTGAAGAAGCTTTCACCCACACTTTGATTGAGAAGCGAGCTACTTCTCCTTAGGATAACTTCCATTTTTCTTCACGAGCGCGGAAGGGGCTAATGAGGAGAGGAACTCGCCCATTCTCCTTAAAGCCTCCTTCAAATCGGAAAGAGATGAGGCATATGTACATCTTATGAAGCCTTCCCCACTTTCCCCGAAAACAGAGCCCGGAATCACGACCACCTTCTTCTCCCGCAGGAGTCTTTCAGCAAACTCCTCGGAAGACATGCCGAATTTCTTTATTGAGGGAAAAATATAAAAAGCACCCTTGGGCTCCACAACATCAAGCCCTATCTCTTTCAAACCTTGATAGAAGAATCTTCTTCTTTGATTATAAGAATCCCTCATCCTTTCCACTTCTTCCTCCAGCTTCAACGCTTCAACGGCTGCTATCTGGGCAACAGTGGGGGCACAAAGCATAGTGTATTGATGTATCTTTAGCATCGCTTGGATTATCTCCCTATTCCCCGCAGCATATCCCAAACGCCAACCGGTCATTGCGTAAGCTTTTGAGAAACCATTGATTAGAATCGTCCTTTCTTTCATATTGGGGAGGGAAGCAAAACTCGTAAACTTCCCATCGTAAACAAGGCGGTCGTATATCTCATCGGATATTACCAGTAAATCATACCGCTCAACTATCTCCGCAATCTCTAAGAGGGTGTCTTTATCCATTACCGCACCAGTGGGGTTATTGGGATAGTTCAGGATGATGGCTTTGGTGCGTGGAGTTATCATTCTCTCCAATCTTTGGGGATTGATTTTGAATTCCTCTTCAGGGAAAGTGGGAAGAATCCTCGGCTTTCCCCTAGCGAGTAAGACGCAAGGGACATAGGATACATAGGAAGGTTGATGGATTATGACCTCGTCTCCGGGGTCTATAATCGCCCTAATGGCTAGGTCGAAAGCCTCGCTTGAACCCGTTGTGATTAAAATCTCGCTTTCAGGGTCATAGGAGATTTTATAAAGCTTGTAAAGATGTTCACTGATTGCCTCCCTCAACTCCAGAATCCCCCAATTGGAGGTGTAGGTGGTGGAGCCGTTTTCCAAAGCATAAATGCCTGCCTCCCTTATGTGCCAAGGAGTGGTGAAATCCGGCTCACCTACGCCCAGGGAGATGATATCCTCCATTTGGGTGGCAAGGTCAAAGAATTTCCTTATTCCTGAAGCTGGAATTTCCCTAATAATCCTAGAAATCTTCATGGTGAGACCGCTAATCTTTTATTGGGCTTCTCCTCCACGAATAGCTCCCTGTCATCCTTATATTTTTTGAGGAGGAAATGGGTTTCCGTTGAGGTTACACCTTCTATCGTAGCCAGCTTGTTCGCAACGAAGAAGGCAACTTCCCGCAAGTCTTTCCCCTCTACCACAATTTTTAAATCGCTTCGCCCCGAGACAAGATAGACAGAATGAACCTCGGGAAAGCGGTAGATTCTTCTCGCGATCTCGTCAAAACCGACATCCCTGCTGGGAATGACCTTTATATCTATGAAAGCAAAGACCCTTTCCTTGCCTGCCTTCTCCCAATCTATCACCGCTTTGTAGCGACGGATAATTTTTTTCTCCTCGCATTCCCTTATTATCCTTTTCACTTCCTCAACATCCTTTCCTGTGAGGGCTGATATCTCCTCAGGGGAAAGACGGGCATCCTGCTCTAGCAGTTTCAGGATTTCTTCCAAGGCAATCGCCTCCTTGAATTCATAAGAAAATTTTAATAGGAAAATAAGGGATTGTAAAATTTTTAGGGGATGAGAAATTTCCTTGGTAAGCTTATTTAAATTCCCCTCTCACAGGGGGGTGCCCCGTAAGGGCGGGGTATTCCTTCTGTCATCGCGAGGAGCGAAGCAACTCCGCAATCTCCATACATTCCCCAAAACCACAAAATGACGAGGAAGGTAAATACGAGATTGCTTCGGCTTTCCTTACGGAAAGCCTCGCAATGACGAGGGAGGAGCAAGGGATGTCGGCTTTGCCGACGGAGTGTCCTTATTTAGGCAAAAACCCTATTTAAGCCTTCTCGCCCCTACATAGCGAGCCTTATAATATCCTTCGTTAAGACTATCAATCCTTACCCTTCCTCTTGCCGAGGAAGCGTGAATGAACTTACCGTCTCCTATATATATCCCAACATGGTTGATTCCCCTGCCTCTTCCCGTGCGGAAAAACACGAGGTCCCCAGGGCGAAGCTCGCTCTTATTCACCGGCTTCCCATACCTATACTGAGCGGCCGCATTGTGGGGAAGATTTAAACCGTGTCTTTGATAGACATATTTAACAAATCCGGAGCAATCAAATCCACGAGAGGAAAAACCACCATAGGAATAGCGCACCCCCCTGTAATTCAGCGCTGTTGTCACTACATCCGGAGCTCCTTTGCCTTTATTTGCTACGCGGTGGTGTTTCACCGCGGCTATTTTCTTCGCTTTCCTGTTAGTTAAACGCACACTAGCCATTGCTCTGCTCTTTACAACTCCAGGAATCAGCAGCTTTTCCCCAATTTGCAGGGTCTTATTCAGACCTATGTTGTTAGCCTCTGCGATTTTCTGGGGGGAAACGCCAAATCTTCTCCCTATCGTCCAGAGAGTATCACCCGCTCTCACTTGATACATAATCCCCTTTTTAGGGAAAGAAGCAATGGGTTTTTTAGAGAGTGGCTTAACCTGAGCCACTTTCACTTGACCACTTTTGGGAATCCTCAGTTTCTCCCCTATTTGGAGGGTTTTATTTGCGCTTATTCCGTTAGCCTTTGCTATCTCTTCCACTGATACGCCGAACTTCCTTGCTATAGCCCAAAGAGAATCCCTTTCCTTTACTTGATACAAAATCCCGCCCGTGTTCCTTTCCGCTTGTTTGGGTGTAGGCGATTCCACGCTCTTCTCTTTGTTTCCTTTCAAAGGAATGCGCAGTTTCTCCCCAATTTGTAGCTTTTTATCCATTTTTATGTTGTTTGACTTAACGATTTCCTCAACCGGGCAACCAAATCTCCTCGCAATATCCCAAAGAGTATCGCCTTTCTTAACCTCGTAAATGGTTTCGGTGGGGATATTCTCCCTGCACGAACTCTCAGAAACGCTTGTTGCGGGAACCCAAAGCGGTATCTCTTTCACGCTTTTACTCCTTATCTGATATACTACGAGGCTACAACCAATCAAGATGAGAGAAAGGATTATTAAAATCAGCGCATTCCTTTGCACTGTCTACCTCCTTTTCGCAAAATTATAGTTGAAGTATATATTATTTAAATGCTAATTGGAAGTCAATAATTTTTTAACGATTTTATTATTTAGCTTGGGCGGAGGGAAGAAACGGTTTGGGAGTCAAGCTTTCTTAGAACAGCAAGAAGCAATTTCTTGGTGTTCTCAAAATCCTCAGCGCTCATCACGCCTATTGGAGAGTGGATGTGGCGTGTTGCTACCCCGATAACGATGCTGGGGACCCCTTGGGCGTAAAGATGAATTCTTCCTGCGTCGGTTGCTCCTCCCTCAACGATGTCCACTTGATAACTTATGCCCAACTCCTTAGCGGTATCTATGAAGATGTCACGCAGGCGAAGATTGGGAATGAGGGATGTGTCCAAGAGATAAATAACGGGACCACCTCCAAGCTTGGCTTGAGCATCCTCGGGACTAACACCAGGCACATCGCCCGCTATGGCAACCTCTAAGGCAATGGCGACATCGGGTTTTACAAGATGAGCCGAGGTTTGCGCTCCCCTTAAACCGACTTCTTCCTGAACGGTTGCAGCGGCATATATGGTGTTTGGATGGTCATCTCCAATCTCCTCAAGAATCTTCACCAGGAGGGCACATCCTATTCTGTCATCCATCGCTTTCCCAAGATAGGCTTTACCGCCCGCTAACTCCTCAAAGGGACCGTAGGGAACGATGGGGTCGCCCACCCTTATCCCGAGACTCTCCACTTCTTCCTGGCTCTTCGCCCCCACATCTATAAACATTTCCTTCCTCTCAATGAGTTTCTTTCGCTCCTCAGGAGGAATTATATGGGGAGGTTTACAACCTATCACGCCCAACCTATCGCCGTTTTTCGTTTTTATCAAGACCCTCTGCCCAAGCAGAACTTGGTCCATCCAACCACCAAGTGTTGTGAATTTTATGTAGCCTTCCTTCGTTATATAACGGACGAGAAAACCAATCTCATCCATATGGGCAGCGAGCATAATCCTCGGTTCGTCGCTCTTCCCATGCTTTATCCCAACGAGAGTGCCCAGATTATCGGTCTCTAACTCATCCACATAGTTCGCCATCAGTTCCCGCATAAGGCAACGCACAGCATCCTCAAAGCCAGATGGACCGTCCACATCACATAGCCTTTTCAACAAATCCTTGCTTTCCATTGATAATCCATATCCCTCCTTCTTTTTTTAATAAAAGTTTAACGAAGTAGAAAAATATTTGCAAGAAAAATAAGGCATTAGGAAAAAACTTGAAGTCTATACTTTATTTACTAAACG
>JBMFMH010000120.1:0-6001 GCA_049970775.1 bacterium
TCCTTTTAATTTTGCTTACCTTTTTCAATCTCGTGGCGGAGGGGGAAACCATTGTGAGCAAAAAGACACTTGACCCCAACACCTTCCTCAAGAGGAACCTCCTGAGCAATCCCCAGCTGGAGGAAGTGAGGGAAGGGATAATCGGTTGGCAGGGATGGGGGCTCGGCTACGAGGTTGAGGAATCCCTATCCCACTCAGGGAAACGCTCCGCTAAATGCCAAAGCTCCGACCCCAAAAAGGAATATGGAATCTTCCAAGCGGTTGTCCTTAATCAAGAGAAGCCCATCCCTATCCTCGCTCAATGCTTCAGCCGAGCGGAAAATGTCAGCGGAACCCCCGATAGCGGTTATTCCCTCTATCTTGACATAGATTTTGCTGACGGGAGCCATCTTTGGGGAAGAACAGCTCCCTTCTCCTGTGGAACCCACGATTGGGAGAGGAGAACCGTTTGGGTATTTCCGGAAAAACCGATAAAGCAGTTGTATATCTATGGGCTCTTTCGTGGTCATACGGGAACGGTGTGGTTTGACGATTTCTCCCTCACCCAACTGGAAGGAGTCCAGCTCTTTGATGGGGTTCCAATCCAAAGCATTCCTCTTTCCTCCCCTCCACCTCAGCTGACTTTAAGCCTCAAGACCCCCGATGGCTTCATCCTCACTTTTGATAAAACGACGGGTCAAGTGATAGGGGAGGATAACAGGCGTGGAGGCTTTTATCTTAGGGATGTTGCCAAGGGCTCCGATTTCCGCCAGCCCTTGGGCGAAATGAAAGAGACCGAGGATAAGCTCGTTTGGGAGGCTGTTGATGAAGAGCTTCAGCTCCGGCTATCCGTTAGCTATTCCCTAAATAAGGAAGAGGGTTTCATAAAAGTAGATGGAATTGTGGAGGATATCTCTAAAAGAGACAGGGCGGTGAGCGTCTATTTCTCCCTTCCCATAGACGCAGTCGGTTGGCTTTGGTCAAACGATATGAGAGATGAGGAAAAGATAGAAGCGGGAAGGAGCTATATAAAAGCCATTCAAGTGCCAGCGGGAGCAAACGGAGCAATGTCCTGGTATCCTCTCGCCTGTTTGAGCGGGGATAGAGAGGGAATTGCGATGGCTATACCTTTGGATGAGCCCCGGCTTTACCGCATATCCTATGATGCGCAAGAGAGGGAGTTTTTCATTGCCTACGATTTCGCCCTCGTTCCCGATAGCGAGAAGTTCCCTTCCAAAGCGGATTTCCATTTCATTATCTATCCCATTGACCCTCATTGGAGAATGCGTTCCGCCCTGCAAAAATATTACGATATCTTCCCCCAATACTTCAAAAAGAGGGTGAAAAAAGAGGGAATATGGATGCCCTTTGCCGATATCTCCACAGTTAAAGGTTTTGAGGATTTCTATTTTGCTTTTCAGGAGGGGGCACCAAATCCCGCTTTTGATGAGGAGCACGGGATTTACAGCTTCATCTATGTTGAGCCTGCCAGCCACTGGCTTTCTATGCCCCCGGATGCCCCTCGCACCTATGAGGGGGCTATGGAGGTTTTAGAAAAGGATTTAAAGGGGGAGCGAGGGGAAGGAAACAGGGATATGGCAATCGCAACCCTCACAAGCGGTATCCAAGGTCCGGATGGCAAGCTATTCTGTGTAATAACAAAGGCTCCTTGGTGTGATGGGGCGCTTTTCCTCCTCAATCCCGACCCCGATGTTCCCACTACTTCCGAGCTTCCCCTGAACAAGGCTATGGTTATGCTTAGAAGCGTGGAACCAGCATTATCAGAGGAATTCATTACGATTGAAGGATGGGGGAAGTATGGAGAAGGATATAAGATAGATGAGAGGATAAGGCATTCTGGAAAGCGCTCAATTCGCTGTGAGGCAAAGGATGGAGGAAGGGAGCTTGGTGCTTCCCAGACGATTATCCTCAATCAGAAGGAACCCAAGCTTGTGGAGATAACCGCTTGGAGCAAGGCGGAGGGCGTAACAGGCGAGCCGAACAGCGATTATTCAGTTTATGTTGATGTTTATTACACGGATGGCACTCCTCAATGGGGATTGAATGTTCCCTTCAGCGTGGGAACGCACGATTGGGAGAAAAAGGGGCTTCAGCTTCTCCTTCCGAAGCCGATTGCCAGCTTAACAGTTTATCTTCTCTTCCGCAGAACCCATAAAGGAACCGTTTGGTTTGACGATGTCTCCATCACGGAGCTCGGCTCAGATAAGAACCTTCTAAAAAATCCCGGTTTTGAAGGGAAGATAACAAGGGGAAGGATAGACGGCGTTTATCTTGATTCTTTTGAAATGGGCGGAATGGAACTTAACTTCCGCAGGGAGCATTTCCGCTCCGCTGATATACCCTTGGTTTTCCAGCGGGAGACATATCAACCTTGCCAGCTGTTCATATTCCACAGCTACGAATTTGAGAGGGAAATAGCGAGAAGGGTGCATAATCGTGGTGCCCTTCTTTTTGCCAATGCGGTTCTTTGGAACTTCCCTTTCCCCGCCCATCTTTTGGATGTCTTGGGCACCGAGGTGAATTGGTTACCTGGAGGCGAATATAGACCGGATGGGGATGCCATTATGAACTATCGGAGAGCGCTCTGCTACAGGAAGCCCTATTGCCTTCTGATGAATACGAATTACGAGAAGTTCAATCATCAGCTTGTGGAGAAATATTTCAAGCGCTGTCTTTTCTATGCGATATTCCCCAGCTTCTTTGACGAGGAAGCTGCCTCCAAAGACCCTTATTGGACATCGCCGAGGAAATGGTATGAAAGAGACCGTGAGCTTTTCAAGAAGTTTCTCCCCCTGATAATAGAAATCGCAAGGGCGGGTTGGGAGCCCCTCACCTACGCCACTTCCGATAATGAAAGGGTTTACATAGAGCGTTACGGAAGGGCGAGCGAGGGAAACCTATATTTCACCGTCTTCAACGATGGAAAGGAAAGGGAGAGGTTTCGCCTCGCCTTTGATTTAAAAGCTCTCGGCTTGAAGGGAAAGATAAAAGTGAGGGAAATGCTTTCGGGACAAGATATTCCCGTCTCCCTTGAGAAGGACAAGATGATGATTGAAGGGGAGCTTGATTCAGAGGATGTATGGCTGTTGAAAATTCATTGAGAAAGGGGTTGAGCTCTGATTATGAGGTTTCTTTTGTTCTTATTACCACTGATTGCCTTGACCGCTTTTCCCGCTAAGTTCCCTCCCGTTTTCCTCTCCTATCTTCCCCATCAACTGCTCCTTGCTGAAGAGGGAAATAGCAAGCTTCCCCTTGCCATCCATAACACCACTGACAAGCATCAGGATGTTTTCCTCCTTTGCTATCCAGAGGGAAAGCCATCGGAGGGAATTAGCCAAAGCCTAACCCTTCCTCCCTATTGCGCTAAGGCTCTGTTTCTCCCTTTAAAGCTTCCCTCTCCTCCACCGGAAAAGCTCATCCTTGAAATTTCAAATAGAGGGGGAAAATCAAGTTACGAGATTGAAATAGTTCAGGGCATAGACCTGTCCAAGATGGCTTGGAAAGCAAGATATGATAAAAAGAAGGTGGGTGACAAGGAGGGGTGGAAGAATCCAGATTTCCCGGACGAGGATTGGGAGACGAGAAGAATGCCCTCTCTTTGGAATGATATCGGCTATACTTGGTGCAGAGTGAAATTTTTTATCCCCTTTGATTGGAAGGGTTCCTCCCTCTATCTCATAATTGGCGCGATAGATGATGACGATGTTACATATTTCAATGGAGAGAAAATAGGGGAGACAAATGGATGGGATATCTTACGCAATTACAGAATTCCCGAGAATCTCATAAAATGGGGAGAGGAGAATGTTTTAGCGATTAGGGTGAATAATGTTTACTCGGGTGGCGGGATTTACAAACAACCCATTCTCATAAGCAAGCGTCCATTCGTTCCACTAAGCCCTTGGCGAATGCTGGATGAGGAAGAGAACCAAACGAGACCAAGGGATATCGGCAATCCACTTCCCATTCGCCCAATAAAAGCAGTAGATGGCGTCCTTTATTATGAGGATGGTAAGGAGGTTGCCCTGTGGGGAACTAACATTTACCCTCAATCGTGGGAGGAATACGAGAACATAAAGAAGCTGGGTTTAGACCATAAGAAGGTAACTGACGAGGATTTTCAACATTTGAAAAAGATGGGTGTGAATGTGATAAGGATGCATATATTTGAGAAGGAGATAGCGGATGAGGAAGGTAATTTGGTGGAAAATGCTCATTTGGATATTTTAGATTATGTGATATATAAATGCCAGCAGGAGAGGATGTATCTTTTCCTCACGCCCATCGCTTGGTGGGGAAGCCCGGACAGGATTCCCTGTTTTTCCGATATTCCAAAGCAGAATATGATGGTTGACAAAGAGGTCGTGGAGAAAACAAAGCATTATCTAAAGCAATTCCTCACTCACAGGAACCCTTACATTGGCAAGAGATATCTTGAGCTGGAGGGGTTTTTCGCCATTGAGATAATGAATGAGCCCGAATACTTCAGCTATGAGGATTTGAAGAGAAAGGAGAAAGAGGGAGCGGATTATCAATGGGAAGTATGGAGAAGATGGTGTGAGGAAAGGGGGATAGACCCAAATGATGGGCAGTTCTTTCCACTCTTTCGCTATGAGTATTTCGCCAACTGGTTGGGTGAATGCTATGAAGCGATAAGGGAAACAGGGGCAAAGCAGATAGTCGCTGCGCCTTTCTTCGGGGCGGACCGGCAGGAAGACCTCATTCAGGCGATATATTTATCCCCTTGCGAAGCGATAACCTATAGTGCATACCCCGGTGGATGGGCGCAGATGAATGATTCAAGGGATATTTTAGAGGAGGTTGACGCCAATTATCGCTGGTTCAGCGTGTCCCTCTCGGACCCGAGGCTGAGGGGTAAGGCACGCCTCGTCTATGAATTTGATGCCCCTGCCCTCTTAAGAGGCGCTTATGTCTATCCCTTAATAGCTTGTATGTGGAGGAGTTTGGGAACGCAGGTAGCCTGCCAATTTCAATACGATAGCATCGCAACCGCTGCGTTCAATTCCGATTGGTGGAATCATTATTTAAATTACCTCTATACGCCAGCAAAGGCGGTAAGCTATATAATCGGCGGCGAAGCGTTCAGGAGATTGCCTCGCTTCTACCCTTATCCTAAACCATCCTTGGGCAAGAGGGAGCGGGTTTTCGCTGGCTTCGCGGTCTCTTTCCCCTTTAATATATCCCTTATGTGGAGGGATGGGATATGGATGAACTCAAACGAGGTGGAATGGTGCCCCTTTAAGCCGAACGGTATTCCAAAGCTGATAATCGGGGTGGGTTCCTCTCCCTTCGTTCGCTATACCGGGACAGGGATATACAGGATAAACATAAAGGAACAGGAGATAGAGGTAGAAGTGAATCCGGATGCGGAGATAAATCCTTCTGCTGACCCGATGAGAACTGAGGTCGGCAAAACACTGACGAGGTTATATTATAACGAGCACGAGATGGTGATAAAACTTGGAGGGAAGGATTACAGGCTTAAGGTGAAGCCAGGAACATATAGGGTAAAGCGAGTGAGGAATTAAAGCGTAAAATTCCCATTGCTATCCAAACGAAAAGCTGTGCACTTCATAAGGGGGAAACTGCAAATTTATCACCCCCTCCCCTTTAAGCCGGAAATCTCCTCAACACTGCCCCTGAGCGAATCAATCCTCCTATGCTCAACTTCTATCCCTCTTCTTCCCTTCATCTCTGATAGCCATTTGAAGATGAAATAAGTGGGACGCATTCGGTTTTTCAAATTCAAATAGTCCCAACTGGATATTGCTAACATTCCAGAAGCGTTTCATCTCGTCTACCCCTTTCGGGGACATAAAGTGGATTTGCTAAATCCATATTCTATTCATCCAAGATGGTCTCCACTTGCAACTTGGGATATTTGTCCGGTTTTGTTGTTGCTGGTATGGAAAAAAATAGATTTAACATCTTTGCCTACTTCCTAACCGGGATGAATGCCGAGCATTCATACCGAGAATTG
>JBMFMH010000121.1:0-5980 GCA_049970775.1 bacterium
TCCGCCCCTTCGCTTTTTAATTCCCCTTTCATTGAAAGGGGTGGCAGGCGTCAGCTGTGAATTGCTCCGCAATTCCCACTCGCAGCGAAGGCTCCGCCTTCGCTCACGAGCCTGACGGGGTATTTCCGTCATTGCGAGGAGCGAAGCGACGAAGCAATCTCGTTTCAGATTGTGGAGGATTTCCTTCGGAAGCCCTCGCAATGACGAAAGAAGAAACTTTTGACACCACCTCAAATAAAGACTATCATTAAAAAATTCGCTCTCAAGCGAGAAAAGGAGGAAAAAAGATGACCCTGCACATTCATTACGACCACCAATGCCCCAACTGTGGGGCATTCTACATCCCCTATGAGGATGTTCCCTGTCCCAATTGCGGACTGATGGAGGAGGAAAGGTTTGACTTCATCCCTCAAGCGGTTGAATCCCTCCTTTATAACCTCCATCGCTATGGCTCCTATTTCCCTCCCGCCTTCACATAGAAAAGGAAATCGGAATTGACAAAGAGGAAGAGGAGGAATAAAATAGAAAAAGATGAATGGAACCGCAAGCTTGCTTATATCAATTCTGAGCGCCATAGCTCTCTTCTTCATCATCTTCGCTATGGGAGCGATTATCCTCCTCGCAAGGCGCCTCGCGCTCCTCACCGACGATTTTCGCTCCCTCGTTGATATCTTGAAAGGGAAAATCCCACAAACTGCCGATAAAGTGAGCGAAGCGGCGGAGGAAGCTCGCTCCCTACTCGGCAATCTGAGAAAGATGTCCGAGTTCACCCAACATATCCAATCCCTTCTCCTATCAAGCAGGAGATTCGCCTATCTCGCTGGCGCATTTCTCGCAGGATTGAGGGCGGGCTTGAAGCTGTTTTTTCAAACAAGGAAAAAATCTAAGAAGGAGGCTGATACAAATGGCTGAAAACAAGGGTAGCGATGTCCTCGCTATCATCGCTGCCGCCTTAGCGGGAGCGGTTGTGGGGGCAACGATAGCGGTCCTGCTCACCCCTAAAACGGGTGAGGAAGTGCGAAAGGAACTAAAGGAAAGCCTTGAGGACTTGACGGGAAAGCTTAAGGAAGTGGGAACAACATTGAAGAAGAAGGTGGAAGAGTTGGTGGAGAAGGCTAAGAAGGCGGGCGAGGAAGAGGCGGAGGGCGAACCCTCCCCTGAGGAAGCGAGGGGTTAGCTAATATCTGATTAGAGCATATGCTCAGCAGGGAAGCGGAAGAATCAGCGGTTTTGCTGGTCGCCCAGCTGATGTGCGCCTCTGCCCGCACCGCCCCTAAGGCGAGAGGAATGGATGATATTGAAACGAGGATAATCAGGGAGGAGAAGGAGAGGCTGGCAAATAAAATGGAGGATATCGGAAGGGAATTCAATGTCCCCTTCTTTCTCAGGGATGCGGATAATGTGAGGAGAAGCTCATTGGTCGTGCTCATCGGCACGAGGATTACACCCCATAATCTCTCCCCTTGCGGCTTCTGCGGATTCTCCAACTGCGAGGAAATGCAGGAAAAGGGGGGAATTTGTGCCTTTTCCCTCAGCGACTTAGGAATAGCGGTCGGCTCAGCGGTGAGCATCGCCAGCTTGCACCACATAGATAATCGCATTATGTACACCGCGGGCTACGCCGCCCTCAAGCTTGGGCTTTTGCCGCCAGAAGTAAAGGTCGCTTTCGGCATTCCCCTTTCCTGCACTGGCAAGAACATATTCTTTGATAGAAGATGAAGCAACTCCCCGTTAAAAGAGCGGAATCCTCAGGTGGAATCGTATTTAAAAAGGAAGGGGATAAGATATATGTTGTTTTAGTAGGGGTGGAAAGGCAAGGGGAAATCGTTTGGGGTCTCCCCAAGGGATTGATGGAGAAGGGAGAAAAGCCGGAGGAAACCGCTCAAAGGGAAGTAAGGGAGGAAGGTGGTGTCAACGGCGTCCTCGTAGATAAGGTAGGGGATATTTCATACTGGTTTGTAAGCAAAGAGGAAGGGGTTAGGTATCACAAAATCGTCCATTTCTATCTTTTTAAATACACAGATGGTTCACCGGATAATCACGATTGGGAGATAAAGGAGGCTCGTTGGTTCCCCATAGATGAGGCTATAAAGGTGATGGCGTATCCAAGCGAGAGGGAGATGATGGAGAAAGCTAAGGAGTTGATTGGGAAGTTATGCGGGTAACCTTCTTGGGAACAGCAGCTGCGGAGGGATGGCCTGCTGTTTTCTGCGAATGCCAAGCCTGTCAAAGGGCGAGGGAAAGAGGCGGAAAAAACATCCGCACCCGCTCCTCCGCCCTCATCAATGAAGACCTTTTGATTGATTTTCCTCCCGATACCTATATGCACGCAATTAAAAACGGTCTTTTATTAGCAAATTTGAGGTATCTCTTCATAACCCATTCCCATCAGGACCATTTTTATCCCGAGGATTTAGCTATGCGCAAGCCTCCTTTCGCACATCTCAATGGGGAGAAGGTTTTGAAGATATTCGCCAATAAAACCGTTGTTGAGAGGATAAGGGAAAATAATTTGGAAAGTAAAGACACGATGATAGAGACTGTGATGCTTCGTGCTTTTGAGGAAGTTGGGATAGAGGGATATAAGGTCAAGGCTCTGAGGGCTGACCATCAGCGTGGAGAGGAATGCCTGCTATTTCTCATCAAAAGTGAGGGGAAAACGATTCTTTGGGGAACCGATAGCGGTTTCTTTCCCGAGGATAGCTGGTGTGCCCTTTCGGGAGAAAGGTTGGACTTAGCGATTTTGGATACAACGAGCGGACCCTATTCAACGGCGAGCTACCATATGGGGATACCCGAAGTCCTGAGGACGAAGGAGAGGATGTTGAAGGAGGGAATTGCCGATGAGAAAACGATATTCATCGCGACACATTTTTCTCACAACGGCGGTTTGCTACACGAGGAGTTAGAAGAAAGGCTCAAACCTTATGGGATAATTCCCGCCTACGATGGATTTCAGCTAACGATATAAAGGGGTGGCGGACGAAGTCCGACGGGGTGTTCGTCATCGCGAGGAGCGAAGCAACTCCGCAATCTTGTTCCCTTAACCGATTATCCCAAGAATCCTCAAGAGCCAATAAGAAACAAAAGAGGAGAAAAGCAAACTATCAAATCTATCCAAAATGCCTCCATGCCCCGGCAGAATGGAACTGAAATCCTTAATCCCAAGCTCCCTTTTCAGCGCCGACTCAGCTAAATCGCCGAGGGGAGCGAATATCGCAATCGTGAGAGCAAGGAGAAAGCTGGACAAAATCCCCAATCCACTCCAAATCCCCAATAAAAAACCAAAAACCAAAGAGGCGAGAAAGCCAACGATAAATCCCTCAAGCGTCTTACCAGGGCTGAGGCGAGGAAATATATGTCTTTTTCCACAGCATAAACCTCCAAAATAGGAGCCCATATCGCTTAGCCAATTAATTAAGACGACGATTAAGCAAATCCAAGTTCCCGGTTGGATGTGAGGGACTGGTGGGCGAATCCTTGCTTGAGAGGAGCTCAAGAGGAGCAGATAGGAAAGCAGACCGCTCACATAGAGGAGGGCGAACAAGCTGATGCTGATATCTCGCATGAGATATCTTCCACGCCGGAAAAAAAGTCCAAAGAGAAAGGATATGAGCAGGAAAGCGAAGAGAAGATGAAGGATGTAGGAAAACATTTTTAGATAGGCGAGGAGAAGAAGGCAAAAAGAGGCGAGGGAGGTGAGGAATTCAAGAGGGGCTTCTCCCCTCGTTTTAAGAGCGGAGAAAAGCTCCTTGAGGGCGAGAAGGGAGATAAGGAGGAGAAAGAGAAAGAAAAGCAGTCCCTTGCCCCAGGGGAAAAGAAGGGCGAAGATGAAAAGGAAAGTGCCCCAAAGGGCAGTTATTACCCTATCTTTAAGCAACCTAAAAGCTCCCCTTCCATATTTTTAGCATTTTAAAACATAACGCAAGGTTTGACAAAAGGAATTTAATCAAAAAGGAAGGAAATCGGTCCCTTTAGGCACCCGCAAAACCTTCGCTGATTTAGCTTCTACTATATCTAAAATCGGACAGCTTCCATTTTTTAAAGCTTCTTCTTCTGAAATAAATTAAAAGATGATATAATATTTTAAAGATGTCAGCAGAGGAAATCGGCTATGTGAAAGATACGGGAACACCAACTTATTCCGCTTCTCCAATAAGGAGGCGGGAATACGGCGCTCATCTTACCTCTGTGGATATTTTCCGAGAATTTATCCTCCCAGAGATAAAAGATTCTTTATACGAATTCAGTTGGGTTGACCTATTCGCCGGAGAAGGGAACCTCGTTCTGCCTATACTGGAGCTCATTCCCTTTAATAATCGGGTGGAGTTCTTCAAAGAACACATCTTTTTATACGATATCCAAGAGGAAATGGTGGAGAAGGCGGTTGCTAATGCTATAGGATACGGCATACCAAGGGAGGTGGCGAAAAGAAATATCCAAGTCAGGGATACCCTTCTGAATTATCCCGACTTGAATAGTTTAAAATACCCTCCCTACCACATCACCAATCCACCCTATCTTTATATAGGCTATATAGTGAAGAAGTCCGAGAGAAATCTGCGTTATTTTTCTGGTCAGAATAAGGGTTATCAAGATTTATACCAAATAGCATTGATGAACGATTTACGCCGAGGATTAAAGAAGATGATTTACATCATCCCTACGAACTTCCTCTTCGGATTCTCGGTTTCTAACAAAATCCGAAAGGATTTTCTTCCTTTCTATAAAATAAACAAGGCGTTCATCTTTGAGAGAAAAATATTTGAATTCACTGGCACCAATGTTTGCATTCTCTTCTTTGAGAGGAAACCCTACCCGAAGGACGAACCCATTACCTTTCCTGCTATGAAAATAAATCATCAAAGGATAGAAAGGGTTTACAAATTATCACCAAGCAATTGTTATCGTGCTGGTGGCGAATTTGAGGAATTCGTCCATTGTTTCCGTGCGGATAAGAGGCTCAGAGTAAAGTTCTACCTCACTCTTGATGAGGTGGTGAAAAGCAAGGGAAATTATAAAGTTAAGTTGTTGGATGCAAATAGCTTTGCAAACGGCTACTATAAGTTCAGCACATACGAGGTGAATAAGGAGCTTTATGAACGAATTAAGAGCAATCCCCTTTTCATCAGAACACTTGACACAGGAAGCTGGGAAGGAAGAGCGGGTATATATAATGTGCGGGATAGCTTCGGAGTGGATGGAATCGTTGTCACCAAGGAGAAATACCGCACACATCCTATCCAAATCTTTTTCACACCTTCTCTCTCCATTGAGGATTTAGGCTTGTTTAAAGATTACTTCAACTTAATGCTAGAACATTTGAGAGATATAACGGATAGCGAGTTTATGACCACTTTCAAATATTCCACATCCGATTATGTTCGCAAATATCTTGGACTATCACAAGTGAAAAAACTTATTGAGACTTTTCCGCTCAACCTTCGCCCAGATGAGAAAATTTTATTCCGTTCGCTTATAAAAGAAGGAAAGATAGAAGACATAAAGGAACTGCTTTTAAAGCATAAGGAAAGGAATAAGTTAAAGAACCCACAAACAGTAAATCGTATAGCCTCGGTATAATTGCCTTTTTAAAGCGAGTGAGAAGAAAACAAAGGATTTCATGGTCTTGTTGCATAAATCCTATAAAAAGACATCTGTTTAAAATCCTGTAAAGCTCTAACTACTCTCGCTTCAAATAAAACGAGGAAAGGGGGGAATAGAAGCTATTTTCATCTCTTTCTGAATTATGCATCCATGGGAAAAATTTGATTTTCAAGAAAGGACCCACCTCTATTTTCTCTCCTCAACCTAAAAAGGTTATATCGGGGATGGAAAAATTTTTTAAAAAATCAAGAAAATTAGAATTGAGGAGCAATTCTCGGGATGAATGTTGGGCATTCGTCCCGATTAAAAAGTAGCGCGAGAGGTTTTGTTGCATAAATCCTATAAAAGCACATTTGTTTAAAATACTGTAAAG
>JBMFMH010000122.1:0-5915 GCA_049970775.1 bacterium
AGGACTTTTTCTTTTTCAGGACATCGAAGCGGATGTTCTCCATTTTCACCTCTTTTCTTTCCGTTGGGTAGGCGGTTTCGTGAATGATTCTTCCCAATTCCAAGTAAGGGTTATCTTGGGCGGGTTCAATTTGGTGAGATATCAGCCAAACCTGTCTATGACAAACATAGAAATACCAAACAAGCGTCCCCGTGATATTCACCATATTGCTAACTCAGGTTCACATTTGAAACCATATAGGTGGTCATAATACCTCTCCAATTCGTTATTGCTTATGTAGAAAAATCCTTCAACTTGGGGTGGTAGATTTCTGCTGTTAAAGGGAACCGAGATGAGGAAATTGTAAAATCTACCTTTTATCCTCTCAAATTCCCTTCGCCTTTCCCATCTATCTACAATCCCCTTGATTTCGCAATATTTTTGCCAGACAGCTTGCGCTTCCTCGTCTATTTCAACGAAAACATCTACTTTTGGCATTTCTTCCTCTATCAAACGGAAGTCCGAGATATAAACCTCGTTCTCGTCTCCCGCATATTTCCCCATCCTAATCGCTGCCAAAATCTCCCTCGCTTTATCAGTTGATAATAACTCCCTTGTTTTTTTGTAATATTCCTCAATTAATAAGGCGAAATCGCTTTCCTCTATGACATTTTTATCCTCAAGGATTTTCTTCGTTATGTCAAGCAAAACAGGGTCATATATATAGCTGGCATAACTTCTGTTATTGTCTTCTCTTTTCAATAAGGCAACATAAACTATGCCCCTTCCTTTGGAGTTCCTGTTGCATCTACCAGCCGATTGGATAAGAGCATCTAAAGGGGCAAAATCCCTATAAACGACATCAAAGTCTATATCCACCCCTGCTTCAACAAGCTGTGTGCTTACAACGAACCTATATTTTCCTTCTCTAATTTGCCATATTCTCTCTTCCCTTTGCTTTGGGGTAATGTGTGTAGAAAGGAAGGTCAAGCAATCCCTGTTAACTCTTCTGCTGAGCATTTCGCAGAATTCTCTTGCGGATGCAATGGTATTGAAAATAAAAAGGTAGCTTTTATCCTTCTCTATCTTTATATCACGAAAGAACTCGGACAGGCTCTTGGGTTTGCCAATTTGGGGCAGGAGAGTGACTCTATTTAGAAGCGGATAATATTTGGAGCTTTTCGCAATTGGTTCGGTTTCCTCTTTTTTGAAGATAAGGGGAGAAGTAGCGGTTACGAGAAGAACATAGGTATTGAAGTTTTTGCAGATATAAGATAGGAGTTCCTTACAAAGCTCCCAATATTTATGGGGGATGGATTGCACCTCGTCCAATATGAGGATTGAGTTAGCCAACCTGTGAAATTTTCTAAGTGATGAATTGCGATTTGATACAAGGGTATGGAAGAGTTGAACGAAGGTGGTTACCACCACTTCGCTGTTCCAACCTTCCAGCAAAACTCTCGCCTTTTCCTCATCTTCAAATTCATCCTTAGTTCTATAGAAAATGTCGCTTAAATGATGGTGCTTAATGAGTAGCGGGCTTTCCTCCGTGTCAAGGACATCTCTTATTATAGAGAAATTTTGCTCTAAAATAGAAAGAAAAGGAGCACAATAGATGATACGAGCTTTGACCCCCTTTGTTTCTTCCACTTTTTTCCGAAGGCGGAGGGCAAACGCGAAGGAGGACAAAGTTTTCCCCAAACCAGTGGGCAAGTTCAATGAATAAATATTTTTCTCCAACTCAATCACTTTTTCCATCGCTTCTTTATAAGCCTCTTCTCTTAAAAGATTGATGCTGGAAGCACCCCACTGCTGTTTCCCCTTATAGGCATCCACTGCATCGTAGGGGATGTCCCTTCGCTCAAAATACCTCCTGCTTCCGACAACTACCTCGCTCTTATCCGCATCTATGAGGAGGGAATATAGATAGTTAAGCGTGAAATAACCTTCAAGCCCAAAACCTTCTTTCCTATGTCGTCGCCTCAATCCCCTCAAAATGCTTGGAAAGGATTTCAACCACTCTCTTATATCCTTCGGCTTAAAAACTATAACGAAAGGATATACTTGTTTGATTTCCTCCATAAGGAAGAGAAAGGCATCCTCATTTATGTTTTCAATTTGGGTTTCCAATACGGGGAATGCATCCTCTATTTCCGTTTCTCTCAAGTCATCTCGCAGGTCTAAGAGGTCGGAATGATGATGCTTAACAGCAAGATATGCAAGGAAAGGCAAATAAGGGTCTTCGCAGAATGAACTTGTGAGGAAAAAGGTGAAAAGAGCGGAAAGGAGGGAATGATGGGTTTCCGGCTTGTTTTTAAGAATTTGCTTTTTCCTATCGTTTTCCTCCTTAATATATTCCTGGAAGAAAGCGGTTGATTTGCCTATGTCGTGAAAAAGAGCGGCCGCAAGAGCAAGTTTTGGGAAAAGGAAGGGAAACTGCAAAGCCTTATTCTCTTCCAAAAAGCATTCAACAAGTCTGGCAGTGTTTAGGAGATGCTGGCTGAGCTGCTTACCTGGATGGGAAAGGAGTGGTGAGGAAGCAGAAAGCCTCTCCATTTTCCAAAATAAACCATTGATTTAGGCGAGCAGTTATGCTCTTCCCTTCGCCTTCAAATATGACATCCTCATAACTTAACACCTTTCTTTCCTCGTCCATAACTAATGGGAGGGTTTCCTTGAGATACTTCTTCCCTTCCTCCAATTTTATCCCACCTTCCGCTATATTGTTCACAACGATTGCGGAGGAAATCTCGGCTTCTTTTTCTCTCCCTTTCTCCGTAGTGAAAACGCCAACCAGCTTAAAGTCGGCGAGGAGCTCACTTAAGCCTAAGCAAGGGGTGAAAAAACTCTTATGCGCCTTGAGATTCTCTTCCAACCTCGCCATTATCTCCTTGCTTTTATGGTAAAAGTATATTCTGAAAGCTGGTTCCTTTAAAAATTCAAATCTCGTCGGTGTGCGAGCACCTTCTCGCCTTTCTTTAAGCCACCAGATGTTGCTTTTCGTATTTATAAGATTTATTCCCATCCTTATTTTCTTAACCGGTTTCAAAAGGCGGATTCCCACATAAGTGGAAGTATAGTTCAATACCTTCAAATATTCATTTTTGCCTAAGCCGATGATTGCGCCTATCAACCCCAAAACCGTTGGAGGAGGGGGAAGGGAAAAGGTGATGGGAGATGTTGTAGTGTAGAAACGGCGAAAGTGGGCGTAGTCACCCCAGATATCAAAAACAATGACCCTCATAGGCGTTCAGAAAGGCAAGGGTTGAAGGGGAAGCGCAAAGAAATCCTCGGGGATAACCTTCAGCCGCTCATCAATTTTATAATATATACCTTCAATTCCTTCTTTATGGTCCTCTAAAGCTTTCAGAAGCAGCTCCGTATTGAGGCTTATTTGGGAAATATCCCTCAGCTTCTCGTCTTCTACATCTGATTCTATCTTTAATCTCCTATCCAATTCACCGATATGGGAATACCCCGGCTTATGAACAATGTAAAGGAGAAGGCGAGGCATTTGCCCCGCTTTGGAACCCGTCAGAAGATTCTTAGTGCCGAACCAAATGGCTTCCAATAAGAGATTGACATCTTCATCGGTGAGCTCTATATCTTGTGCCTCTGCGGTATTCTCGTTTACAACGCCGTAAAAGGCTATGAGCGAATAAGGAAGTATGTATCGTTCGGTAAAGGTTCCTCTTTCCCTCTCCGCCCCTGAGGGCATAACGGTTGTCCCTTTCACGAAGGTGAGGTCAACCCTGTGGAGGGACCTTCCGAACTTAAATTGAACTGGACCTGTAAAGGTGAAGGTTTTCTCCCCCACTGCTGTTGTAGCGCCGAAACAACGAATATCAATGCATCTTTTGAGGACTTCTCGTGGGTCGTTATTGAAACTCCCAAATCTTTCCTCTTTTGTTTCCAAGGTGCCGTCTTGCTTTCTGATTTCCTTTATAAACACTTCCAGTCCTTTATATCTATCCCAGTAATCCCTGACCGTTCTCTTCAGCCTCACATCGGTTACGATGTTAACCATCGTTTCCTCGTCTATCCTTGGCTTGTTCTCATCTAAAGGGTCACCGTTGGGGTTCGCATCAGTTACATCGTAGAGGAAAAGTATTTCCCTCCTGCTCTTGATTCTTTCTGCCATTTTTCATTCCTCCTTTCTATTGGAAAAATAAGCATTTCTTATCTCTGGTTCCAGCGCCATTCCGCAGGCGAAATAGAAATTCGCCTCAGCGCTTGAAATAGCCCACTTATCCCCCGCTAAAAGAAGCTGGTTGGCAACCTCTTCCGCTAGCGCTCGGTGATAATTTTTCTCCCAAGGTTGAAGATAGCTGTCATATTCCTCAAACTTCGCCATTATGCGGGGGAGGAGAGATTTGAAATCTTTTTCATCCATTCGCAAGGTCTTCAAGATTTTCCAAAAAGGAGCGCTTCCCCTCAATGCCCTCTGCTTCCTTAAAAGGAAACTGGTCAGAGCCCCAAGACAAAAGAGCCCCCTTTTTAAGGGGGTGCGGAGAATATCAGAATATCTTCCGTAGATTTGAGGAAAATAACTTTCCATTTCTGCCTCCTTTCCTAAATTTATTATGGAAAGCCCCCATAGAAAGATGAGGGTGGCAACTGCGTCCCTTACTGCATTTGAAAAATCATTATTTGCTTGCTCTAAGATTCCTTCTCCCAAATTCAAGGAAATCCTTCTTATCCTAAGCATAAAGAAATGGATGAGGAAGGAAAGGCTCAAAGGGGTCCCCCTAAAAACCGAATCTATTATTTCCAGAAAATACTCGTCTAAATCGTAGTTCCTTCGTAGTTCATCGGATTGGGAAAAGAAGCGTCTTACCATTGAGAAATTGAAATCAATATCCAATTTCCTATCTGTTTCCCTTTTAGCTTGAAAGATTGAATGAAGACGGGAGGGAAGTATATCCTGGATGAGAAGCAGGATTCTCTCAGCGCTCTGTTCTTGCCTTAAGAATAAATAATCCAAAGTTAAGATGTCTTTCTCTTCCGAAAGAAGTTCCATTATGTCCCTCTCATCTTCCGTTAACTTTGCCAGTTTTTTCCCTTCTACCTTAATTCTATGCGAGCCCTTCTCTATCATAACCAGAACTTCCTCTATGACCTTCCTTTCTCCTGTTATGAATTTCGGAATTAGCACATACCGGAGATGGTCGCAAAACCTGAAGGTGCTAAAATCCTCAAGGAACCGCTTGCCTACTTCCAAATATCTCTTACAGCTCTTGCAAATCGGGTTATTCTTCCAAGCGAGCTCCTCCTTGAACCCACCAGAGATGAAGCCCGGTTTATCTATAGTATAAAATTTAAAAACCTCGCTCAATGCCCTTCCGGAAACCCTCGTCTTCCTTCCGCAAAGGGAACAAATGTGCTCAGCAGAACTTCTCCCGAATTCCCCTTCCTCAACCTCTTGGAACTTCGCCTTAAATACATCGTATTCCCCTATATATTTCCCGTTTATCTTGAGAAGCAAAGTTGTTCTTTTTCTGCCTATTTCCTCGTAGCATCTTTCCACATCATTTTGGATTTTCTCCTTGTTCTCCTCCAAAACCTTACCGATGCTTTGAAGGAAAGGGTCGTCATTACTATATTTTTTAAACCAATTAAGGATTTTGCGCTCCAATGTCTTCTTAACCTCCGTTATCTTCCCCATCGGCGTGCGATTTGGTCCCCCAGATGTCCCTCGTTTATACAGGTAAAGCGCCAGTTTTTCTCCATCCAATTCCTCCAGTTCAACTCCTCTATACACCAGGTTATCATCATCTTGCTGAAGAAGGATTGAAATGGCGTGAGTGTATCCCCCCTCCCTCGGGTCATCCAATTGAATTTGTGCTGTCGCCTTTAATTCGCCTATGGTTTTAATTGCCCTAAGCATTTATACCCTCTCCTTTATTAAATCAAAACAGCCGAAGCCTTGGGGGTTC
>JBMFMH010000123.1:0-5909 GCA_049970775.1 bacterium
ACAGGAGGTAAGAGCATATTTTACTAAGGCCAAGGGAAGAAGGGGACGGGGTTATTGGTGAAGCAGGCATAGATTGTGAAGAGAACCGCCATAGTGAATTCTCCGAAAATCATACCCAAGAAGAACATCCGTGCTCTTCGGTAAAGGCGCATTCCTCCCGCTGCCAGTATCACTGTCTTGAGAATCCAGGCTACGAGTATGGGAAACCAGAAGACTATCAATCCCCAGGAGGTGCACATAGCGTAGCCGAGAGGATGGAATGGCCACCACCAAAATCTCATCCGCATAATCGTGAGGAAGACGGTGAAAGCGGCGCCGATAATAAAGAAGGTAAGGAAATGAAGATTAAGGGGAGCGGTGCCCTCAGCGAAAGGCTTGTTTTCTCGGAAGAACTGGATATTGTTGCCCTGAAAGGGAAAAGTGTAGAGGGTTATGGCTCCTTTTCTGTAAGCGATTAGGAGGTGGAAGACGCCAGCGATAATCATAGAGGAGAGGACAGCCATAAGGAACACCCAGGCTAAATAGCGTCTGCGCAGCTTTACTCCATCGGCAAGTTTGAAGCCATCTAAAAAGCCGGTGAGAAGAATCCCCCGCAGGTCACGGGTGAAGAGGGCGTCAAAGAATGCGAGGACGGTGAGGTTCTTAGCACCCAGCGTGCTCGCTGGGCTGAAAAGAGAGTAGACATCCAACGGGGTGAAACAACCCTCTGTCATTAAAAGCCCTCCCTCAGCGGTTGAGCGAGCCATAACAATGGCTTCCACAAAAATGTAGATTATAAACTCAAAGAAGGCTAGCCAAAGAGCCATTCCCGCCATATTGCTCCAAATCCCTATCAGGATGATGGAGATTAGTAGCCCCCAGAAAGCGATTTTATATGGCATAACCTCGTCGGGCTCTTCCCTTTCCTTCCCTATAGCAGACCTGAAGACCCTTTTTAGGTGAGGGATAGCGGTGTAGAAGAAGTAGCCTGCGACAACGAAGAAGGCGCCAGTAGTCTGATAAGCGACGAATTGCTGGGCGGCCGCATGGGGGGCATTCACAATCTCTATCCCAAAGCTCGTAGCTATAACCTCTTGTAATTTAAAGAGAAGATAAAAGAACCAGAAACTGAAAAGGAGTTGGGAAGGAAGAAGGTAGAAAAATCCTATTCCAGCGAAAGATATGTAGGCGTGGAAGAAAGTAATCCCCGTCCAGGGATGAGTCGTCATATATTGGTTCAGATTGATATCCACGGGGATTTCAGGTAGTGAAGGAAAGATTTTCTGGAGACCGTTTAGACCAAATACGAGCGCAGGAACGGCGAATCCGAACCACATAAGCTTATTTGAGAGAAACGCATCTCCCTCGCTTATCATTTCCAGTGGAAGCTGGACGAGGGGGAAAGGAAGCTTTTCCCCCTCCACCCACTGCTTTCTCATAATAACAGCAAGGCAGAAGAAGGAAAAGAAGACGAGCAGGATGAGGATTGACCATATCAAGGTCGGCTCAAGCCATTTCCCCCAAGGTATGGGTTCTCCATAGAAATAACCCTCGTAATAACCCCGCACGATTTCCTGCTTGGGTGGTCCTGCTGGGTCCCAGGGGACGAGCCACCTCTTTATATGAGGGAAAAAGAGCTTTTCCCATTTGTTTACTGGGTCAGCGAAGTAGTTGACGCCAACCATAGTGGGCATAAGGTCTTCCATCAATCCCCTTGAGGAAATCATAGAACTCACGAGCATCATTAAGAATATTATCGCTAATTCTTGAGGGGTTAGGGGCTTGTTAAGGCGTCGCAAAAGTTTGTTTACTAAAAGAAGGAAGAAGAGCAATCCAATAACGACGGCGGGAAGCTGAAGGAAGCCAATCATTATCTCCTTTGTTACGAGCTCAGCCCAGCTGACGATGAAAGAGGTAAGGGCAACGCAGAATAGACCGATGAATATTGAACGGAGGCTCATCGCTTAAAGATTACCCAAAAGCCGTTCTATCGCTTCCACGATATTCGCTCCCTCAACCTCTACGGTTCTTTCCTTAATTCTCACCCCTTTTCTCCCTTTGTATCCCTGTAGCATATCGCTTCGCAAATATTCAACTTGGAGAAGAACAGGTTCCTCAATGTGGAGGGGTTTGAGCTTATCCAATTTCGTTAAGGCTCGCTTAGCCCCTTCCTTTATCAATCTGCGAACCTTCTTGGGGGCTAAACACTTGGCGCTTGTGCGGGACAGAGCCTCTTTAACCGCTATCGCTTCCACCTCTTCCCCGAGAAGCTCCCTTGCTTCCCGGCAAAGAACATCATCTCCAGTAACCAAGGCAACGGGAACACCATAGTGTCCTGCATAGCCCGCCACATAAGCAAGCTCTCCAACCCTTTTTCCGTTTATGAACGAGTTAACCCAGCTCGCTGATGACATAGTGTGTTCCAAAACACCCGATGTGCCTGCCATTGCGTGAAATCCAATGCAGAAGAGGGCATCCCATCCCTCTTCTATATAGGGGAGATAGCGTCCCCAAGGCGAACCAACAACAACCTCCGCTTCCTCATTGAGCTCTTCAAGGATAAGATTATAAGCATTGTTGCCACCGTGTCCATCGATGACGAGAATCCTTTTTGCTCCTGCCTCCAAAGCTCCCTCAATTGCTGAGTTCACTTCCTGCGTCAAATAACGCCTCGCTTCCTCATACATAGGGTCTTGGGGCTGGAGGACTTGGCGGGGTAAAACCACTCCTCCTACTCCTTCCAAATCCGTCATTATGTAGACTTTCATTGATTCAACCCTCCTCTTTTATATCCTCCTCTATTTTTATATGAAGCTCCTTTAGTTGACTTTCATCCACGGGGGAGGGTGCCTCCGTGAGGGGGCAAGAACCAGTTTGCGTTTTAGGAAAGGCAATCACTTCCCTGATAGATTCCTCGCCGAGGGCAAGGGCAACAATCCTGTCCAATCCAAGAGCGATGCCTCCGTGAGGAGGAGCTCCGTATTGGAAAGCCCGGAGAAGGAAACCAAACCTTTCCTCCGCTACGGATTCTTCTAAACCGATAATTTTGAACACCCTTTTTTGAAGTTCGCTATTGTGAATCCTTATGGAGCCACCGCCGATTTCGTTTCCATTTAATATGACATCGTAGATATTTCCCCTTACCTTTAAGGGTTCGGATTCAAGAAGAGGCACATCTTCCTCAACTGGGGAACTGAAAGGGTGATGGGAGGGCTCAATTCTCTTCTCTTCCTCGTTATATTTAAAGAGGGGGAAATCAATAACCCATATAAAGTGAAAGCCCTTTTCCCTTAATGAAAGTTGTTCGCCCAGAAATTGCCTGATTTTACCCAAGGATAAGCAGGCGATTTCCCAGTCATCGGCAACGAGAAGGAGGCAATCGCCTCTCTGAGCGGAAAACCGCCTTGCCAAACCCTCCAATTCGCCTGGGGTGAGAAATTTAGCTACATTTGATTTCCCTTCTTCACCTAAAGGGATTACCGCCAATCCCTTTGCTCCTTCCCCTCTCGCTACCTCGGTGAGCTTTTCTATCATCTGGCGAGATAGAGAAGAAAATTGGGGAACGCAGAGCCCCTTTATTGATTTTCCGTTCCTCACAGCCTCGGAGAAAACCCTAAAGGATGAGGAGGAAAGAATATCGGTTACATCCCTTAACTCCATTCCGAAACTTATATCGGGCTTGTCGCTTCCGAAGCGCTCCATTGCCTCAAAATATGTCATACGAGGGAAAGGGATGGATATGTCAATGCCGAAGGCTTCTTTAAAGGCATATTGAAGCATTCTCTCCGTGAGGTCCATAACATCATCTTTATCAACGAAAGACATCTCTATGTCTATCTGCGTGAACTCGGGCTGTCTATCCGCTCTTAAATCCTCATCCCTGAAACAGCGTGCGATTTGGAAGTATTTTTCTATACCGCTTAGCATAAGGATTTGTTTTAGAAGTTGAGGCGATTGCGGAAGGGCATAGAAGGAACCGGGAATGAGGCGACTGGGGACGAGGAAATCCCTCGCTCCCTCAGGAGTGCTCTTGATTAAGATGGGCGTTTCTATCTCCCAAAAACCTTCCTTATCCATAAAATCACGCACTGCTTTCGTGAACTTATAGCGATAGTATATGTTTCTCGCCATTTTCGGTCTGCGCAAATCTATATAGCGATACTTAAGGCGGGTAACTTCCTCTACCTCTATTTGGTCCCTGATGAGGAAAGGTGGGGGAAGGGAGGGATTAAGGGTCTCGGCAAATTCAGCGTTTATCTCTATCTCGCCTGTCGGGATGTTGGGATTCTCGGTGCCGGGAGGTCGCCTGCGCACCTTTCCCTTCACCGCCACGACGAACTCGCTTCGCCAGTTTTTCATCACCTCGTAAGCGGCGGGCGATTCCTTAGGGTCACATACTACTTGAACGATGCCTGTCCTATCCCTAACATCAACGAATATCAAACCACCATGGTCCCTTACCCTATGCGCCCACCCCATTAAAACGACCTCCCTACCTACATCTTTTGTTCCTAACTCGCCACAACCACAGCTCTTCTTCAGTTTCTTCATTTAGTCAACTCCTCCATTGCTTCTTCAATGCTCATCTCCTTTTGTATTCCTTTCTCCATATCCCGCAGGACAACACCTCCCTGATTCTTCAAAATGAGAACGAATTTTGCCTTTAATCTATCTGCCTGACGAAGCTGGGACTTAAGGCTCCTATCAAGATAATCCATATCGGCTTTAAGACCCTTTTCCCTCAATTGCATTAGGAGAGGAAAAGCCCTATCCTTTAGCGTTCCATCCTCCAAGGCGAGAAAGACATATATATGGTCTTTTATGTTTGGTAAATCCTCACCCAAGGCTATGAGTATCCTCTCCAAGCCCATCCCCATACCCACCGCAGGAACAGATGGACCTCCCAATTCCTCAACTAACCCATCGTATCTACCGCCTCCGCAAACGCTGTTCTGTGCTCCGAGTTTGGTTGATATTATCTCAAAAGCGGTTTTCGTATAATAGTCCAAGCCCCTCACTAAGCGAGGATTCAACTTGAAGGCTATGCCCAGAGATGTAAGGAGCTCTTGCAATTTGTTGAAATGAGAGGCGCAGTCGGGGCAAAGGAAGTCATATATGGGAGGGACTTGGGAGGTTATGCTTTGGCAAGTTTCCCTTTTGCAATCAAGGACACGGAGAGGATTATGCTCAAGCCTTCTCTGGCAATCCTCGCAAAGCTCCTTTTTATGGGGAGCGAGGTATTCTTTTAACCTCTCAAGATATCTCGGACGGCAGAGAGGGCAGCCAACGCTGTTGAGATGTAGTTCTTTTTCCTTAATACCGAGTAGTTCAAGAAAGCGATGGGCGAGGTAAATAACCTCAGCATCTAAGTAAGGGCTCTTGGAGCCTATCGCTTCCACTCCCAATTGATGATGTTCCCTGAAGCGACCAGCTTGCGGTCTTTCATAGCGAAAAAGAGAGGTGATATAGTAGAACTTGACGAAAGGCTGGTTAATATAAAGTCCGTGCTCAATATATGCACGGACAACTGAAGCGGTTCCCTCCGGACGAAGGGCTAAAGTTCTCCCGCCTTTATCTTGAAACACATACATCTCCTTGCTCACTATATCGGTATCTTCGCCGATGCCACGGGCGAAGAGTCCCACATCCTCAAAGGTAGGGGTGCGTATTTCCCTGTAGCCGAAGGTTTCCGCGGTTTGGCGGAATAAATTCTCAATATATTGCCAAATAGCCGATTCAGGCGGCAGTATGTCTTTTGTCCCTCTAGGGGCGTTAAATCGTTGTTTGGTCATATAAAAAATTTTAAATTTTGAAAGAAAGGGCGTCAAAACTTTATTTTTTAACATACCAGCAACAAAACTGTTTTATTCGTAAGGAAAACCAGATTAATAACAATGGGAAACACCCACAGGGCTTTGTTGCTGGTATGG
>JBMFMH010000124.1:0-5883 GCA_049970775.1 bacterium
AAATTATAACACCAACAGATTTTTTGACAAGTAATATAGAAAATTTTCTCTTTAGCTAGTGGGGCTTCATCTATTTCTAATATTGACTTGTTCACCTTTTCCCTTATAATAGGTAAAAATCCTCAAAGAGGAGGGATGTTGCTGTGGCTAAAAAGGAGGTCAGAGTTGGTCTCGTAGGCTACAAGTTTATGGGCAAAGCCCATAGCAACGCCTACAGACAGGTCCCCTTCTTCTTCCCCGATGTCCCTTGCAAGCCCGTTATGAGGGCAATCGTGGGAAGGACGGAATCAGCTGTCAGGGAAGCAATGGAGCTATATGGCTGGGAAACCTATGAAACCTCCTGGCTGAAGCTCTTGGAGAGGGATGATATAGACCTCGTTGACATCAGCACCCCCGGGGATACTCACGCCGAGATCGCTATCGCAGCCGCCGAAGCAAAGAAACACATCTTCTGCGAGAAGCCCCTTGCTAACACGATCGAGGAGGCAAGAGCTATGTTGAAAGCGGTTGAGGAAGCGGGCGTCATCCATATGGTTAACTTCAATTACAGAAAATGTCCCGCTGTAGCCCTAGCCAAACAACTCATTGAAGAGGGGAGAATCGGACAAATCTATCATTTCCGTGCTCAATATCTTCAGGATTGGATTGTTGACCCTTCCTTTCCCCTCGTCTGGCGGTTGGATAAGAAGGTAGCCGGCTCCGGAGCGCTGGGAGACCTCGGTGCCCACCTCATAGACCTCGCAAGGTATCTCGTTGGCGACATTGTTGAGGTCGTTGGTATGTGGGAAACATTCATCAAACGAAGACCGATTCCTACCGAGACGGGGGCTCTCGCCGCCGTAGCTGGTGAGGAGATGGGAGAGGTCACCGTTGACGATGCCACCTTGTTCCTCGCTCGCTTTGAGAACGGCGCGCTCGGTTCCTTTGAAGCTACCCGCTTCGCGCCAGGGCATAAAAACTACAATTTCTTTGAGATAAACGGCTCAAAGGGCTCAATCCGCTGGTGCTTTGAGAATATGAATGAATTGGAATTCTTCTCCCGGGAAGACCCTCCCCATATCCAAGGCTTCCGGAAGATTTTAGCAACAGATTCATCCCATCCTTATATGAAGGCTTGGTGGCCAGCTGGACATATCATCGGCTACGAACATACTTTCATCCATCAAGTCTACGACCTTATGGTAGCAATTGATAAAGGAGAGCTCCCCTCACCTAACTTCTACGACGGCGTGAAATGCCAGGAGGTTCTCGCCGCCGTTGAGAAATCCATCCAAGAGAAAAGATGGGTCAAGATAGAAGAGGTTTAAAAATTAATAAGGAGGTGTTTTAAATGAAGATAGGTATTTTCACCGTTTTGATGAGTGACAAGCCTTTTGAGGAGGCGCTTGACTATTTCAAGGAATTGGGCTTGGAAGCTGTGGAGATAGGCTGTGGCGGCTATCCAGGCGACGCCCATTGCAAGCCTGCGGAATTATTGGAAGATGAATCCAAGAGAAAGGCTTTTCTGAAAGCGATTGAGAAGAGGGATTTAGTCATCTCCGCCCTCTCCGTCCACGGCAACCCCATCCACCCCAACAAGGAGATAGCAAAGCAGTTCCTTGAAGCCCAGCATAGGGCTATAGAGCTTGCGGGAAAGCTTGGGGTAGAGAGAGTGATAACTTTCTCCGGCTGTCCAGGTGACCATCCCGGGGCGAAATACCCTAACTGGGTAACTTGCCCCTGGCCTCCCGATTTTCTGGAAATCCTCAAGTATCAATGGGAAGAGGTGGCGATTCCCTTCTGGAAGGAGGAGGTAGCTTTCGCCAGAAAGCAGGGAGTGAAGATGATTTGCCTTGAAATGCACCCCGGTTTCATCGTCTATAATCCCGAGACGCTTTTGAAGCTGAGGGAAGCGGTTGGGGAGGAAATCGGGGCGAACTTCGACCCCAGCCACCTATTCTGGCAGGGAATAGACCCCGTAGCAGCTATAAGGCAACTGAAGGGAGCCATTTATCACTTCCACGCTAAGGACACAAAGGTTGACCCAATAAACACATCAATCAACGGCGTCTTGGATACGAAGCCCTATACGGAGGAGATAAAGCGTTCCTGGATTTTCCGCACGGTTGGATATGGTCATAATTACGATGTTTGGAAGGACATAGTTTCCAATCTGCGTTTAGTTGGCTATGATTGGGTATTATCAATAGAGCATGAGGACAGCTTGATGTCCGTAGGGGAGGGATTGAGGAAGGCTGTGGAATTCCTGAAACAAGTAGTTATACAGGAGCCGCCGCCTAAGGTATGGTGGGCGTGAGGTAAGATAAGAAGAGGAGGTGAAGAATTGGGCGGGTTGGGGACACAGTCCCCAACCCGCCCCTATCTAAAATGATTGCCATCATCAATTATAAAATGGGCAACCTAAGAAGCGTTCAGAAAGCGCTTGAAAAACAAGGCTTCCCTACCCTCATTACTTCCTCCCCAGAAGATTTGGAAAAAGCCGATGCCCTCATCCTGCCAGGCGTTGGCGCCTTCGGCTCAGCAATGAAAAATATAAGGGAACTCCACTTGGAAAAAGCCATATTATCCGCAATTGAACAAGGGAAACCCCTTCTCGGCATCTGTCTCGGACTGCAAATCCTTATGGAGGAAAGCGAGGAATCACCAGGAATAAAAGGCTTGGGCGTTGTAAAGGGAAAGGTTGTGAGGATAAAAGGAGATGTAAGGATTCCCCATATGGGCTGGAATATCCTGAAAATCAAGAAAGAATCCCCTCTTTTTGAGGGAATAGAGGATGGCGAGATGTTCTATTTCGTTCATTCTTATTATGTTGAACCTGAGGAGGATGTCGTCATTGGGGAAACGGAGTATCCTCAGTTCATCCCCTGCGCCATTCAAAAAGGAAACATATTCGGTGTGCAATTTCATCCGGAAAAAAGCAGTTCCTCAGGTATGAAAGTTTTGAAGAATTTCGGGAGAATCGTCCAATGCTCATCATCCCAGCGATAGATTTATTGGGAGGGAAATGCGTCCGCTTATATAGAGGCAATTACGAAAAACCCCTGTTCTCTTATGATGACCCCGTATCCATTGCTCAATCTTTTGAGATGGATGGGGCGGTGTGGCTACACATAGTGGATTTGGAAGGAGCTAAGGAAGGCAGACCGATGAATTTGGAAACCGTAAAGAAGATAAGGGAGAGGACGAGCTTGAGGATTCAGTTAGGAGGAGGAATAAGGAGTTTGAAGGATATTGAAGCGGTTCTTTTAATCGGCGTAAACAGGGTTATATTGGGCACCTCGGCGTTGAGAAGGGAATTCTTGGAAAAAGCATTAGAAATCCACGGCGATAAAATAGCGGTTGCTTTGGATTCTAAAAGAGGCAAGGTAGCAGTTGAAGGGTGGCTCAGAGAAACGGAGGAAGATGCGCTATCTTTTGCTAAGGAGTTGAGCGATATAGGGGTGAGATGTTTGATTCACACGAGCATCTTAAGGGATGGGACATTAGAAGGGGTAAATATTGAGGAGATAAAGAGGGTAAGGGAAGTCTTTCAAGGGGAGCTAATAGCCTCGGGAGGCATTTCCTCCCTTGATGATTTAAAAAGATTGAAGGAAATAGATGTAGATGGCGCCATCATCGGGAGGGCGCTTTACGAGGGAAAGATAATACTAAAAGAGGCGATAACCAGCTTAACCTAACCTCCCCAGAAGGGATAGATGCGCCAGTTGAAGAAGATGCCAAAGATGTTTGTCAGGCTCCCTATTGTGAATTCGCCGAGGATTAATCCGAGGAAAAAGGGTAGAGTCCGGCGATAGCCACGCAAACCGGAAATCCTTAAGACGAAGAATTTCACCAACCAGGCTATGAAAATGGGCAACCAGAGAAGGTTCATAGACCAGGATGAGGAAACAGCATAGCCGACGGGATGGAAGGGCCACCAGAAATATCTTCCCCTTACGAAAACGAGGATAATCGTTGATATGAATCCCCAGATGGTGAAAACGGAACAGAGGATATCCCTCTCTTGGGGCATAGTTAACCAGGAATGGAGCCGATTGAAAGCTTCCCATCCATAGCCAGTTACCCAAGGGGCTGTTTTAGCGGATGCGCCCAGCTTATAGTAGGTGTGAAGCAAAGCCCAGAAGCTGGCGAAGGAACCGACCAAACTTGCCAACAGCATAGCCCACATATATCCACGGGCATCCACATCAGTTCGCTCCGCTATCTTCAATCCCTCAATCTGATGAGGCATAGGATGAGCTCTATATGCCCGGTTAAAGCACCAGGAAAGAGTGAAGAATACCAAATCTCCCTTGGAAAAGCTTTCAACACCCGCTATCCTCGGCAACATCTGGTCGGGTCCAGCGAAATGCAGGTCGTGGACGGGAGAGCCGAGCTCCACCCTAATACGAGCAATCGCCAAGGAAAGGAGGAAGAAGATAAGAAGAAAGAAGAAAGCGGTGATGAAACGCATTCCTGCCTTCATAAGGAAAAAGACGAGGGATGCGAAGCCAAAGACGATACCCAAGAAGGCAGTCCGATAAGAGAGGGGCTCTTCCCTATCGTTTAGCTCTGATTCCCTCCCCAAAATTCTCCTAATAACCTGATAAAGATATTTCCTTCCCACCCAAATCACAAAGAACGCTATGCCTATATATGCGCCTGCTGATTGGTCATTTATATATGGCATATCCGGTCTTGCGACCTGTAAGTTGAAAGCAACGCTCAAAACCTTCTGCATTTTCCAAAACCAATAGAAAAACCAGCAGGAGAAAGCAAGGTCTAAGGGAAGGAGATAGCCAAGCCCGATGATACAGGGGAAGAAATAAAGGGGCGTCCAGCCGATAGCATTCCAAGGGGGAGTGGTAATGAACTGTCCCAAATCATAATCCCTTATAGCTATGTGAAAGAAAAAGGGGTAATTTGCGTTTATATTGTTTACGATATCTATGATTGCCGCTATGGCGAAGCCAGCCCACATCAGCTTGTTCTTGAAGAGATAAAGGCTGTCATCCGTTATTGCAAGGGGAAGCTGGATGATGGGAAAAGTCAACCTCTCGTTTTCCACCCATTGCTTGCGGAAGATTATGTTTATGCACATCATAATCCAAACCATTATCATAAAGAAAAGCGTCCAATAAAGGATTGGCTTGAGCCAGGCAAGGATATGCTCTTTAGTGTAAAAGGAGGACCAACCGAGAAAATATCCTTCAAGCGCCTTTTTATCAGGAACAATCAACCACTTGGGTAGATATTTAAAAAAGAGCTCCTGATATTTATTCTCTTGGGTAGCGAACCAGTAAGGATGGGTGGCACAGGAAACAAGCACGGGATAGTTATCTATGCCCAACCAGCAGGAACCGAGGGCGACCATCGTGTAAGTAAGGAGGAGTTCGCCTCTATTTAGAGCTAGGCGAGGGAGGAAGCGTTTCAGGAAGAGATTTAGAAGAAAAACAACGAGGAGAGAGAAAACAGCGTGGGAGAAGAGGGACATAGAAGTCGGGAAAGCCCCACCCTTTACCTCCATCATATAAACCACCCAGAGGTCATTGATGGGAATCAAAACAACACTAAGCAAAACAGCCTTAAAGGAAATCCTTTGTCTCATAGATATCCTGTAATGGATTTTAGGATAAAACGGAGTTGGTAAAAAGCAAAATATCCCTCTGCGATTTGACGAGTATTCTACCATTCGGCATTGCTCGCAGGAATTCTCCGCGTCTCCTGCGTCTGGGATAAAGCGAAGCAGAATCCCCCATCCTATTTAAATCATCTCCGCTTGTTGCGTAGCTCGGATAAAAACATATTTTCTTCAATTTCTGTAAACCTATTTGTTAGCAGTGGATAGTGTGAAATAAACGGCTATTTCCTTCTTTTTCGGAATTATTCATCCATGGGAAAAAA
>JBMFMH010000125.1:0-5876 GCA_049970775.1 bacterium
TGTAGTTGGGAAGGGTTCCCGTCCAGGTCAAGTCGTATTCCGAGGTCATCCTTCCCAAGGCATCGTAGCTATAACCAACTCCCGTTCCGTTATCGTAGAGCTTATGCATCAATCTTCCCACTGTATCGTAGAAGAAATAGGTTTTCCAACCCCTTCCATCCGTCTTCTGCTTCAGTTTCCCATCAGACCAGTATTCGTAGTATTCGGCTGTTCCATCTGGGTAGGAGATTTGGATGAGCCTATCAAGGGAATCGTAGGTGTAATTAGTGGCGTAGCCTCTGGCATCTTGGTTTCCCTAGGTTAGCAAATCCCTAACAAATAAAATATCTTTTTTGGTTCGAACAGACGCTATCTATTTCTTTTGAGGTAATAGTTAACCAATATAAGCAAGAACTTCCATTAACTTCGTTATGTTTGGGATTAAATATTTCTTTTCGTAAATTCGCATAATTTTGTATAAAAAACAAGAGCGACGGCAGGTTCATCTTTAAAACCTGCATACTCTCGGAGAGCTATTTGCTACTTTACGGGGCACCTTCCGAAGGAAAAAAGAAAGCCTAATAATAACACAACACCTTCTCCGATGAGTTCTTTAATAAATCATTCAACAAAGCCTAATTTTACAGAAGTTATGATTAAATTGGTATGAGCACCCTTATAGTTTTTAGCTACAAAATCTCCTGTTTTTGCATCCCATAGGATTAAGAAAATTTCCTTACCCATTTCCAGATAGCCCACACCCAAATAGGTATTTGCTTCCCTCCTTTCCTTGGCTCTTTCAGTTCTCTTTGCTTCCTTGTCATATACAAAACTAACCAGCACAGGTTGACCACTTTTGATTTTCTCAGTGTAAAAACGGAGCGCCTTATCTGGCGCCTCGGATTGATATACTTCCTCCACAGTTATTTTCTTCTTTCTATAGGAGGCAAAATCTTTTATACCTCGGGCGATATCGTAGACAAGAGGTTTGCCAGGCTCGCTGCATAAGCACTTTTCTATGAAAAGATTCAGTGAAGCAGCAAAGCTTTTCTCGTTTTCCTTTCCCTTGAAACCGTAAAAGGTAAGCAAGACAGCAGCTGAAGTTGTATGACTATTTAGAAAAAAAGGATAACGAGGAAAATTGCTAACATATATGGGCGCTTTTGAAGGAAAAGGACTAATGCCGAATTCATCTACCTCCCCTTTCTCATTCACTTTGAGATAACCGCGCGGTTTGTCCTGAATCAAGATGGGATATTTTATGAAGTTTAAAGAATGTTCAATCATCTTTGTCGGCTTACCTAAGGAGGAGGTAGGGCTTACTAGACCGAGTGATTTTAGTTCGTGGAGAAAGTTGTCAGGTGTTGCAATCAGGACGGCAGATAGTAAAATGGGGATAATGAATCTCCTGCTTGGCTGCAACAATAGCCCCAATATTTCATTGTTCACCTTCCTTGTAAATCATTGTTTCTATAACTATTTGCTTGGTTAGTTTTAATTCTTTTATATAAAGGAGCAATCTTCTGTTTGCTAACATCCTGTATCTCAGGGGGACGATATTTCCTCCTTCGGCAACTTCATATACCTGGTTCACTTTTAGCCAGGAAGGAATCCTAACGGTGAGAGCGAAATTCTTTTGCGCTTTGTATGTAAATGGTTTACTACCCGAGACAAAGTTGCTGTTATATTCATGATTTATTAGTATTAGAACTATCGCCTTATCACCGCAGAGCAGGGAATATGCCTCCACTTGGGTGTTGGAAGAGTCTACAAGTGGGATGGGTTCTCCTATTCTGAGAAAATCCTTCAATCTTCGTAGTTCACCATTTAGGCGTCCTATTTCCTTCTCCAATAAAGGATTGGCTCCATATCCCTCAGGTCCGCTTTGTTTATAGTATAGCACTCCTTTCGCTCCCTCTGCGATTTCGTAGTAGAGAATAAGCCTTAATTCCTCTGGGGTAGGGTAACGAGGCGAAGCCCCGCAGCGACCTACAGCTCTAAATGCCTCTGGCAGAACATATAAAGGTCGTGGTTCGCTCGCTAACTTGGCCAAAGCGGTTAAATAACCATCTCTAATAGGGCGATGTAGATAGAAGACATTTTCGCAAGGGTGGATTATGAGTGCATCGGTAAGCTCACCGTAGACGAAATAAGCGAAGAATTTACCGCTATCCCGCAGGCAAATGGCAGTGGGGTGAAGGTGGTCGTAGTGGTAACATTCCTCCCTATATGTGGAAATCTTCATCCCGGAGGAGCCGATAAATAGTTCCTGAGGAACCTCTTTGTTAGATTCAGAGGCATTCCGCAGGTCATCACCTGCGGGGTTGTCTACCAAGCAATAAACCATATATGGAGGTTGAGTTCGCATATTTTCATCCAATTTTGCAGGGTTCTCAGAATAGGGTAGTAGAAATGGGCTTGGGTCAAAATTAAGCTGCTCGCGCGTATCGCCATCCCATGAGGAAATAGGAAAGAAAGAGAATACCCTAACAGTGGCTTCAGCAACCTCCCCTTCCTCTGTTTCTACTTTCACGGTTACATATTCACCTTGTTTTAGCTTTTCCTTCGGTTTGATTATCAAGCAATCTTTGTTCCTTTTCGCAAGTTGTCGCCAAGGGGTTAAAAGCGACTCTGAAACATCCTCCCCATTCAAAAATACCTTGTTGATATTTAGGACTTTATTGCCGCTGTTTTCTATATAAAGATAAATCCTGTCCAGCGCCTGGTTGAAAGAAACACTTGTAACCTTTATAAGTGGAGGGGAGGTAGGTATATCTTTTTCTATTAATTGTCCATTGGAAGTTTTAATTTTTATTTGCAGTGGAAGCGATTTAAATTCTCTTAACTTGATTGATATATCGCCTAACTTAAATGGCGGGATAGGATTGGGAGAAACCTGCCACCATAAGACTAAATCGTTGGGTAAGTTCTCGAGAGGGATGTTATTTAACCAGATGTTTTCTATCGTTATCTCTTTGTTCGTTAAGTTTTTGAGATATAGGTGGATAGTTCCTTTGTCATATAACGGGTGTGCTTTGCGGAGGTAAGCGTGGTCTACAAGAACGCTATCTACATGGTTAACCGCTTCCAATTTCGGGAAAATAGCTAGCAAAAGCAGTACCGGGCGAAGCATTACTCTGGTTTGCTTAAAAGCAGTGCTCTTCCATCCCATACCTCATCAAGGGCGTAGAGAGGGACGGCGCCGAGCATAGTTGGCGGGTCAATGATGACGACCTTATCAGCGGAGAAGCCAACCACTACTATGAAGTGGTCGGGAGGGATGAAAGCAATAGCGAGCTTTTTTGATTTTCTCAATTCATCCAGAGTTATATCCACGCCCTCCGCCTTCAATCCAAGAGCTTCTGCTGCCCTTTTTAAGCCAGCCAAAGAAGTGAAGCCCTTTTCATCCGTCCCCGCAAGCTGGGCAATTTCTTTTGAGCTCGTCTTAATCCCCAAAATCCCACAAACCGCAAGAAGCGCATTTGGCCCACAGAATTTCTCCGACCTTTTCCCTTTTTGGGGGCCGAAATCCCTCTCAATCTCGCGCACGCTTATCGTTCCTTCTAAGAGTTGTCTTGCTACCCCGGCGACCTGAAGAATGTCTTCGTCTATAGGCTTCTTTTCTCCTACAATATATGTTTCATCTGATATTGTATCCCAAACCAAAACCCCATTTGGAATTTGAGGAGAAAATATATGGTCGGGGATCTCCCCGTTTACTTTACAGTTCTTCACAGCAAATGATTTACAAGAGACTGCGATATTCTTTTTGGTGTCTACATCATAAACATATAAGGTTGAAATTACCCTCGTGGGGAGCGAAATATCGCTATCATATTTTCTATATTCCGATAGTTCCAGCGTATAAACGATTCTACCATCTGGAGCATAATCAACACGACGCAGTATGCACCAGTCGGAGTTTGGGTCAACCCATAGCCTCCATCTCCAACGAAAAGTGGATTTGTTACCCGTTGAGGTTGGAAACTCTTCATCTTTCGTTATTTCTAACACATCACATAAGACCTTGCCAACTTTTTCCTTGCCTACTATAGATACTTTGCCCATTTTGAGGAGTTTACCCAGCCTATCTTTGTTTATCCCTAACCCAAGATAATTAAGGGGTAGATATAAGTCATTAACATAACCTTCCAAAATAGGCATTGGCTTGCTATAAATCTGCACTTGCACCACATCACCGGGCTTAAATCTCTTTAATCCCTCGCTCTGCTTTTGATTACCAATAAGTTCTTCATAGTAAATGAAACGAAAGAACTTCTCACCATCAAAAGAAGCCAATGTTCTGAATTCCTCCCCTCCGCTCTCCTTTCTCTCTAACCTCAGTTTTTCCCCCTTCATCTGCCAAATATATTCTCTTGGAACGGAGTTTGTTTCCCTGCCCGAAACTCTCCTTTCCTTCTCCGTTCTTCCCCTCATCACCACTTTTTCAATCAGCCCCTCGTTCCTCTCTAGGGACATCGTGAAATGTAGGTAAATTGAACTAATAAGCGATTCCTTTTGCTCTATTTTTTGGACAATTGATTGCAAAGCTTCTTCATTCTGCTGGGAGATGAGGGGTTGGGGTACTAAGGAAAATAAAATCGCGCATAGGACTGATTTAAGAATTCTAATACCCGCCAATGGAATCCCTCCAGCTAAGGTAGCCCAATTTCACTGGGGTTGATCTCCCTTGCACCCTTAGGTGGGCTAAATTTGAATGTGTCCTTTTTAATATGGGGGTTAAGAGAAAATTTGACGATTTTGCAAAACCATTTCGTAACTGCACCTTGCCATTCGGGGTTTTCGGACTTATTCTGTTTTTCATCTGTCTGAATTTGGAGAGGAAGGTAGGTTTTGGGGTCAATCCAGATTTTAAAAACGAAAGTGCTTGTGCTTATGAGTCTCTTTGTTTCAGAGGAGAATAATTTAAAAGCTTCCTTAAAGGAAGGTATAGTTAACAGGAGAGATTTCTTCCTGTCAATTGTTGTTTCTTGCAGAGTAGCGTTGCCAAAATCCCAAAATGCTTTTTGCTTTGGGTCCTTTTCATCGTAAGTAAAAATAGGGATTAAATACGCTGACAAAATGCCTTTAAGGTAAGTTTGTCTGGTAAAATTTGCCCGCTCGGGGGATACAATTTGTTTGGAGAATACGCATTTGCTTTTCTCAAGTTTCCACCAATACTTTCCATCGTATATGCTCTGGAAATCCTCGCTTTCATATCGCCATCTTCCTTTGGAATCACTAACGAATCTAACCAGTTTTGGGGCCACCCGGATTATCTTCTCTGTTCGGGGTAGCTGGGTATAGCCCTCTTGGTGGGCAATTATTTCCAAATTTAGGGTTTTTAGCGCCTGCCTTATCCTCGACAAAATCTTGCTTATTTCTACTTTTGATGCAGCTGCGTAGGAAAGGGAAATGCTAATAAAACAAATGAGGGGGAGAAAGTTTATCTTTTTAAACAATAGCATATACCTCCTTAGGGGTAATAACCGCAACCTGGTTCGGTTAAAACCTGCGTGCCAATCCAATATTCCCCATTGCAACCCGGTAATTCATATATAAGGATAGTGCAACACTTCATAGCTGGGTTAAGGTTCGAGCAAGAAGCAGGGTATATGCTAAAGCTACACACATAATGTAAATACGGCTGATAGAGGTAGGAATAGGGAGCGGGGTAACCTGGGTAGTAGCAACCGATGTGGTCACAACAATGTTTTTCCTTGTCACACATTGCCCAACAGCCTCCTTTGGCCTCCTCCATTTGAGCTGAGGAGAGCTCAATGGTTTGTCCATAGGCTTGCAAGCTCAGGATAGCCCCCAGCATATTAAATCGCCTCTTCAGGGTTTGCTTAAAAGCAGTGCTCTTCCATCCCATACCTCATCAAGGGCGTAGAGAG
>JBMFMH010000126.1:0-5848 GCA_049970775.1 bacterium
CAAAAGGCGTTGACGGTTTTATCGGTGAAACCCCCGTTTCTATTAAACCCTCAACATACAAAGCAAAACCAGGACTTCCAGAACAAATAAACTGCAAAATAATATATTACTCCAAGGTTAAAGATGGAATCTATGTGGATTATAGCGAGCTCTTTTAAGCATTACAAAACTACAAAGGATTTATAATCTTTTTCCTTTGACTTATGCCCAATTGAAGGTATAATTTTTAAAAGGTGATTTTTTTTATGATTGACCTCGCAGTTGATGATTCCTTAGCCAATCAAATAAAGGAAATCTGCGGAGAAAATGTCAAAAAATGCTACCAGTGTGGCAAATGCACAGCCAGCTGTCCCCTCGCCTTCGCTATGGATGTCAAACCCAACCAGGTTATGCGAATGGCTCAGCTTGGATTACGAGATGTCCTCAAATCCTCAACGATTTGGATTTGTGCCTCCTGTGCTTCCTGCACCGCTCGTTGTCCCCTTGAAATCCGCATTTCCTTTGTTATGGATGCCCTGAGGGAAATCGCCCTAAAAGAAAACATACCGCCAAAGGAACCAAATATCCCTCTATTTCACAATATTTTCTTCAGATGGATAGGTTGGCTGGGAAAGCTCTACGAGTTTGGTTTCATTATGGAATACAAACTGCGCAGCAAACAATGGTTCAATGATATAATGATGGGAATTAAGATGTTTCTTCACGGAAAGCTAAACCCCGTTCCTTCCTCTTCCCCTAACAGCGAGGAAGTTAAAAAGCTCATTGAAAGGACAAGCCAGAGATGAAGGTTGCCTATTTTCCAGGCTGTTCCCTTCATTCAACCGGCGTTGAATTTGATATATCCGTTCGGGAAGTTTGCAAGGAATTGGGAATAGAGCTTGAAGAGATAGAGGGATGGGTCTGCTGTGGAGCAACCTCCGCCCACGCCACAAATCATCTCCTTTCCCTTGCCCTCCCCGCCTATTCCCTCGCCTTAGCGGAAAGAATGGATGTTGAGGATGTGGTCGCCCCCTGCGCCGCCTGCTATAACCGCCTAAAGCACGCCGCTGTTTTATGCCAGAACGAGGAAACTTTCAAGAAAGTAAAGGAAGTTCTCCCAATTCAATGGGAGAACAGGTTGAGGGTGCGAAACCTCCTTGACCTTTTCAGCGAGATGCTGGACGAGATAAAAGCTAAGGTTAAAAGCCCCCTTTCAGACCTCAAACTCGCTTGTTATTACGGATGCCTCCTCCTTCGCCCACCCCACATCTGCCAGTTCGATGACCCAGAAAACCCCCAAACTATGGAGAACCTAATGAGAACCTGTGGAGCACAAGTTGTGGATTGGGCTTTCAAAACGGAATGCTGTGGCGCAAACCTCACTATCCCTCGTTCCGACCTCGTGGTGGAGCTCACTTACAGGATTCTAAAATCGGCTAAATCAGCTGGGGCGGATGCGATAGTCACCGCCTGTCCCTTCTGTCACCTAAACCTTGATGCACGCCAAGCGGATGTGCAAAGGGTGAAAGGGGAAATATTCAATATCCCAATCCTCTACTTCACCCAAGTGGTAGGTTTGGCTTTGGGAATCCCTGCGAAAAAACTGGGGTTGCGCCGCCACCTCGTTGACCCCTTCCTCATTCCCGCCTTGAGAAGGAGGTAAGAATGCCCAGAGTAGGAGTGTTCATCTGCTGGTGTGGCGTGAATATAGCTAAAACAGTTGATGTTGAGAAGGTCGCCCAGCAAATCTCAAATCTTCCCGATGTCGTCTATTCAACCACTTATCGCTATATGTGCTCCGACCCCGGGCAAGAACTCATAAAGGAAGCAATTCATAAATATAATCTCAATCGGGTGGTTGTAGCTGCCTGCTCCCCCGCTATGCACGAATCAACCTTCCAAAGAGCGGTTGAGGAAGCTGGGCTCAATCCCTACTTTATGGAGATGGCTAACATAAGGGAGCAAGATTCCTGGGTGCACGAGGATAGGGAAAGCGCCACGGAGAAGGCTTTTGAATTAGTGGCAGCGGCGGTGGAAAGGGTTAAAAAAGCATTGCCCCTTGAACCTTTGCAATTCGGCATAGAGAAAAAGGCTTTGGTAATCGGTGGCGGGATAGCCGGCATACAAGCAGCCCTTGATATAGCGGAGGCGGGTTTCAAGGTCTATCTCGTGGAGAAATCGCCGAGCATAGGCGGGAGGATGGCGCAGTTTGATAAAACCTTTCCCACTCTTGATTGTGCTATGTGCATTCTCTCCCCCAAAATGGTTGATTGCTATCGCCATCCCAACATCACCCTTCTAACCTACAGCGAGGTGGAAGAGGTTAAAGGGTTCGTGGGGAATTTTGAAGTAACGATAAGGAAGAAAGCTCGCTCCGTTGATGAGAACCTTTGCACTGGTTGTGGTTTGTGTATAGAGAGATGCCCGGGGAAGGGAATAAGTGAGTTTGATGAGAGACTGGGGGAAAGAAAGGCGATTTATATTCCCTTCCCCCAAGCGGTTCCCCTTGTTCCCGTAATTGATAGGGAAGCTTGCCTTTGGTTCACGAAAGGGAGATGTGGTCTTTGCCAGAAGGTCTGCCCAGCGAAGGCGATTGATTACTCCCAACAGGATACCTACATAAAGGAGAAATTCGGGGCGATAATCGTCGCTACGGGCGCAAATGTTTTTGACCCAACCGTTTACGAAGAATACGGCTATGGAAGATATCCCGATGTCATAACCTCCGCCCAGCTGGAGAGGATGATAAATCCCTCGGGACCAACTAAGGGAGAGATAGTTAGACCCTCGGATGGCAAGCATCCTAAAAGCGTCGTCTTCATACAATGCGTTGGTTCAAGGGATGAGCAGAAAGGCTATCCCTATTGCTCAAGGGTCTGTTGTATGTATACCGCTAAGCACGCCCTCCTTTTGAAAGAACACATTCCCGATGTGAAGACTTATATCTTCTACATTGATATTCGTGCCTTCGGTAAAGGTTATGAGGAGTTTGTCCGCCGGGTGCAGGATGAATTTGGTGCTACTTACATCAGGGGGAGGGTAGGTAGAATATATCAGGAAGATGGTAGATTGATAGTTCAAGGAACGGATACATTGCTTGGTCAACAGGTTAAGGTTGAAGCGGACCTGGTTGTTCTTGCCTCAGCGTTAGAACCGCAAAAGGATGTTAAGGAACTCGCTCGCAAGCTCAACATCTCCACCGATGAATATGGTTGGCTGATGGAAGCCCATCCCAAGCTTCGTCCAGTGGAAACTCTCACTAAGGGCATATTTCTTGCGGGAACCTGTCAATTCCCCAAAGATATTCCCGATAGCGTAGCCCAGGCATCAGGAGCGGCTGCGAAAGCGATTGAAGTGCTTCAGAAAGAAAGCTTGCTCTCTGAACCGATTATCGCAAGGGTTAACAAAGAGAAATGCGTTGGCTGTTTTACCTGCAAGGATGTCTGCCCCTACTCCGCAATTGAAGAGGAAGTATTAGTGGAACAATCATCAGGGTTGGAGAAGAGAATAGCGAAGGTAAACGAGGGGTTGTGTCAGGGATGTGGCAACTGCGCCTCCGCCTGTCGCTCGCAGGCAATCGACCTCCTCGGTTTCACCTCAGAGCAATTAATAGCCCAATTGGAGGGATTAGCAAGAGTTGAAAGAGAATAAGGAATGGACACCTAAAATCCTCGCCCTTCTTTGTCGATGGTGCGCCTATGCGGGAGCGGATTTAGCCGGTATCTCCCGCATACCCTACCCTCCCACAGTGCGAATAATCCGCTTTCCTTGTTCCGCACGGATGGACCCTTATTTCGTTATCAAGGGGTTCAGGGAGGGTTTTGATGGCGTTCTCGTTGCGGGCTGTCATCCCGGCGATTGCCACTACTCCAAGGGAAATTATTATGCCCGTCGCCGCTTTATGCTCCTTAAAGAGCTTATGCAGTTCTCGGGAATTGAGCCCGAACGCTTACAAATAAGGTGGATTTCCGCCGCCGAGGGGAAGAAATTCGCCCAAGTAGTGAGCGAGATGACGGAGGAAATCAGAAAGCTGGGACCTCTTAAAATCAAGGAACCGCTTATAAAGGCTCTGCTTGAGCGGGAAGAAATATGGCAACCATTACCTGGCTCGGAGTAGCTGGTCTCGTTTTAGCGGGCATATTCATCGGAGCTTTCAGCGGCTTCTTCGGACTGGGAGGAGGAGTTATAATCATCCCTCTTCTTACAGAGATATTCAAGATGGAGCCTCACAAAGCATTGGGAACAAGCCTTGCCGTTATGGTTCCTACCGCTTTAATGGGAGCTATACGCCACGCCCACTACGGACACACGGACTTTAAAACAGCCGCTATCATCTGGGCAGGCTCCCTTCTTGGCGCCTTTCTTGGGGCAACATTGGTTTCCTATCTTCCCGCTGGATTGGTGAAAAAACTGCTCGCTGTTGTAATCATTCTTCTCGCTCTTAGAATGCTCATCTCCAAATCTTAACTGCCCAGGGGACGAAACATATCCCCAATCAACCAGCCGAAAAGGAAAGAAGGAAAGACGAAATTTCCTCCCCAAATGAGTGGATTTCTCCAAGCGATTGGATAGGAGAAGGCGATAATTAAAACGCATAGGAAAGATAAAGCATAGGCTTTCCAAACGGAAATTGAGGTGTGTTCCTGAATTAGAGAAAAAACAGCATATATAAAAAGGGAAGCATAAAAGGAACCGAAAGAAAAGAGGCAGAGAATCAATCCCAAAGGCATATAACCTTTCCCTATCCAGCTTAGGGAAAAAATCAGCTCCTCGTCGTGAGGGCGAAGAAAGCGTGAACAGCCGGAGAAAAAGCCGAGGATAAATCCTGATACAAGAAGGGCAAACAGAAGGTTCAGGGAAAAATGGGAAAAGGGAAAATTCCTGAGTATCTCCCCAGGATTAGACCTTATCCACCAGGCAACAGGAATGAGGGATAATAAACCGAGGGAAAAAAGTAGCGGGGAAAAACGGGCTCCCCTAAACTCACCTCTCTCCCTTTCAATTGATTCCCCTTTCAGTAAGCGGTTCAATTTCTCCGCATATATTGGTTTAAAAGGGTCAAATTGAACCGCATAAGAATACATCTCAATTGCCTCCTTCCTTTTGCCCTGTGCCCTGAAGATATCGCCCAAAAGATTGTAAGCGAAGGCATTTTTGGGGTCCTTTTTAAGGACCTCGTTGCATAGCTCAATTGCTTCCTTAAAGTTTCCCCTTATCAAGGCTATCTCCGCCCGCAGAAGGAGTCCCTCAATATCCACGGGAGGACGGGAGGGTATTTCAACAATGGGAGCATAGCTGACCCTCGCTTTCCTTGAGGCATCATAAAGCTTCCTTTTTTCAGGGTCGCTTAGAACCTTGTAGGCTTCAAGTATCTGGCGGAAGACCTCGTGGCTGAAGAGCTTGTCGGGATGAACATCGGGATGATAGCGTCTAACGAGCTCCCTGAAGCGTCTTTTAATCTCCTCCTCGGAAGCCGTGGGGGCAACACCCAAAACCTCGTAATAATCTCTCGCCATCAAAGAATATTTTAAAGTCAAAATTTGATTGTTTCAATACTGCATAAGAGGCATGCTTTTAAAATTCCCCTCTCGTAGAGGGGTGCCAGACAAGGTCTGACGAATTTGCCCACGCCTTGGCAAATCCTAAACAAGGGAAACCCTACCAATTGTTGCGGAAAAGTGTTGACGAGATTTATAATCATAGTAAAATGTTCGTGAAGAATGATTAATATAGGGATAGGGTTAATGAATAGGAAACAAATGGAAGCTCTCTTTAAGAGAGAGGAAATTCTCTCTCGTGCTGATATCTTTTGTATTTCACCCAAGGGCAAAAAGGAGCTTCAAGTCTCGGAAGGGCTTGGAGCTCCTTT
>JBMFMH010000127.1:0-5845 GCA_049970775.1 bacterium
GGAGAGGGGAATAACAACCCGCACCTAATAACGCCCCAACCTCTTCGCCGCCCTTCGCAGTAGAGCCACTGCCCTCTCATCGTAACGCCTTCCTACCTCCTTCTCCATCATTTGCAATGCCTCCCTCGGAGCAATCCTCTCCCTGTAGGATTTATAACAAGTCATATCGTCAAAATCGCAACAGGCACCTATCACATATGCCCAGAAAGGAATCTCCTCTCCCTTCCTCCCCTCCGGATATCCGCTCCCATCGGGACGCTCATGATGATAACGCACATAATCCGCATAGGGTTTAAGCTGTTCAATCGCTTCTATAATCTCCGCCCCCCTTATAACATGATGCTTGAACTCCTCCGATTTCTCCCCTTCCTCCGTGGGATGATTTAGCGCCTCATAGGGCGTATCAACGATTCCCACATCGTGGATTATTGAGACTAAAATTATTTTCTGCCTTTCATAAAAGGGGAGGTCCAACTCCTTTGTTATCTCATCCACCAGCATACCCACCCTCTTTCCATGCCCCACCATACCCATCCACCTTCCCTCCGCTATCTCGGAAAAAGCCTCAAAAACAGCACGCAGATTCAACTGGTTTATCACAGCGGAACGCATAAAGTAGGCGAAGAGACCCAAAAAGAAGCCCGTAATTAGAAACACAGCCATTTGGAAAGGGGTGTGATAGGAGGGGGCGAGGAGGGTTGCTCCCGAGAGCATAAGGATATACCAAATATAGCTCTCCTCCAACCTGCTTAACCAGAAATTCTTCTTGAAAACCCTCCCTTGTTCCAAAGCGGTTTCCAATCCTACTATTATCCTGTCCGAGGCGAAGTAAATCACGCCACAAGCGACCGCTTGCCCAGCCACCAAGGCGGGACTTTCCCCTCTTCCTCCCATCGCGGTGAGGAAAAGCTGAACTGGATATAACGAAACTACCTTCAGCGAGCTTTCCGTTAAGGAGCGGAGCAAGTCTCTCCTGAGGGAAATAACCGAGACAAGGAAGGAAATGAACCAGACCGTCCAAATAGTTAGCGGAAAACCTGCTCCCAATAGAAGTGTGAGGGCATATGGAAAGTGCGAGGTTAAGAAATCGCCCTCCCTTCCCGGAACATAGAGGCTCTCGCTGAGCAGGATTAGAAGTGATAGGAAAATATAGGCTTCCCATTGCAGGAAGTCAAAGGAAAGAATCGTTTGAGCAAGGGGAGGAGCGCTTTGGGAAAGGAGATAAAAGGAGCCAGCGATGATGGCGACTTGATAGATTCTCCAGAGAATTTTATCCTTCATTGAGCATTCCCCTTAAAGTTTCGTCCTCTTGGAGAATAGCTTTAACTATGTTCAGCAGCTTTATATCCCATTTCCCTTTCTCAGCCTCCGCAAAAAGTAGGTTCATCGCCTCATAAAGCGTGTAGGAGGGGCGTTCGGGACGGTAGGGACGAGGTGATGTTAAGGCGTGAATTGCGTCAACGATTCCCAATATCTTTGCCTCTATAGGAACCTCATCTCCTCGCCTTCCCCAATAGCCCGAGCCATCCTCTTTCTCATGGTGAAGCAATATCCAATAGCCTACCTGGCGTAGGAAAGGGACCTCTCGCATTGCCTGATAGACAACCGATGTATGCCTGCGGATTTCCTCCCTCTCTTTCGGGGTTAGCGGTTGAGGGTTATGAATTATCCTTTCATCTATTGCTATTTTCCCCACATCGTGTAGCTTTGCTGCGTAAGAGAGCTGTTCCCTTCTCCAGAAGGGAATGCCCACCGCTTTTCCTACCGCTTCAGCCAACCTCGCCACCATATCGCAATGCCTCTTTGTGGGGTAATCCAACCTCGCCAATTGTTCATGAAGAAGCTCTGTAAATAGGTTTAGTATCCTCGCCCTTTCCAAATGAACGAGATAACCGAGGCGCAAAACTGCGAGGAAGGAGAAGCCGATTAAGAGGAGGGGGATTCCTCCCAGAAAATACAAGAGAACATAGAGGACGCCTAAACCGACCTCAATGAAGACGAGAACAGCGCTCCAGGAATAATTTGTAAGCCAGACCTGAGAAAACGGCTTTCCCTCCCAAATCGCCCCGGCTAAAGTCACGGAGAAAGTGTTCAGTAAAAGATAAATTATCCCCATTGCGAAAAGGGCGCCTATATGAAGATAGCTTTGAGAAGGTGGAGAATAATGGCTCATTTGAACCCAGGCTAAACCGGTGATTCCGCCTGAATATGTGAAGCTGCCCATATTGAGGAGGAGGAATGTCAAGGATTGAAAGGATTGCTTAAAATCCTTGCTTAAAAGAGCCCTCCTCCTTTTCGGATGGAGAAAGACGGAGAGGAAAAAGGAGAAGGAATGAAGCCAGGCGCCAGCAGCTGGACCATAGAAGATTATGGCGGCAGTAACGAGGGGGAAAACAGGAACTTCTTCTTCACCACCCATAGGGAGGGAAACGCCATAGAGGAAAAGGAAAACGGCGGGAACTAAAAGGATGATGAATATGGGCTCAAGAGGGGAAAAGGGAAAGCGCCTCGCAAGGATGATGAGGAATGCCAGGGATGTCAATCCCAGGCTCCAAGCGTATATTTGTAATTTTAAGAGCCTTCGCTCCATTTCTCTCCATCCCCCATCCGCCCGGCTATGTGGGCCAGAAAACGGTTTGAGCTCCGCCGAGCAGGAGAAAGCCCAGGACGGCGGCGACGATTTTGTAGAACCTCGCCATACCAATCACCTCCTGGCTTTTTATGCCCCTTTTCCGCTAAAAGGGGCTGAACAAGCTCCCGCTCAGCTTAATTTTCCCTTTCGCTTCGCTTCGCCGGGGGATGAGGGAATTCATTCCTATTCCGATGTCGCTTCGCTTAAATAAATTCCAAGGCGACGGTTTATAGCGTTTAAAGTAGCCAAAACGGTCGCCTTTCCTATATCCTGCTTAACGAGGGCGGCGCCAGCAAGCGGCTCCTCCCCGCTAACAGTCACGAGGTCTATTAGAACAACAACCGTCTCCCTCCCCTTTGAATTCGTAATTATCAAGTCATCAAGGGAAAGGGAGATTTCCTCGGGAAGGCATTTCTCAACCGCCTTTAAAGTCGCTTGGGAGAAAAGATAGGGGATATTGCGAGTGCTTGCAGGTCCAATTGCCTCCCCTTCCACTATCTCATCTCCTTTTTTCAATCTAACGAGAGCTCTCGCTTTTATCGCGGATATGGAAAGGGAGATATCAAGGAATTTAAGGCGAATATGAGCATAGCGAGGTTCCTCGCCTATCTGAGCAACGCTGATTTTTCTATGGTCAATAGTTATGTTATGCCTCGCTAGAAGGACCGATTCAATATCCCTCACTACTTGCTTTGGAGAGCGCTTTACATCCACTATGACATGGATTTCCTCTATCTTTCCTTCCTCATCCGCTACGACCTTTACTCCACTTACGCCACGCACCTCGGAGATAACCTCCTCTATCTCCTTAATGGATACGCTGTTGAGGCGCTCCTCCTTGCTCATTCTCTTACTTTTGCCTCCAATCTTTCCTTCAAAGCCTCCTTTATTTTTTTCACCAATGTATCAACTTCCTCCGAGGAAAGCGTTCTTTCCTTCGCCCGGAAAGTGAGGGAAAAGGCGAGGCTTCTTTCTCCCTCCGGGACAGGCTTGCCTTCGTAAACATCAAAAAGGAATATATCCTCCAGCAATTCTCCGCTTTCCTGTTTAATTATCTCAATGATGTTCTCAGTGGTCAAGTCTTTTTTCACGATTATGGAGATATCCCTCTGCACGGAAGGATATTTGGGCAAGGGAGTGAATACCCTTTCCCTTCTCCTCGCTTCCCTTAATAGACTAACTTTCAGCTCGCCTAAATAGAGGGATTTATTTATATCGTAAAATTGTCTCAATTGCTCTCCTATCTCGCCGATGAATCCCAGTTCCCCTTCCCTGACTTTTATTCTCGCCGTGCAAAGGGGATTGAGAAGAGGATGATGGGCAGGCTCAAAGCTTGCTTCTATCCCTAAAGCCTCCAACAGGCTCTCCACTATCCCCTTCAAATAGAAGAAATCGTTTACTAAACCTTCTTTACCGCTTCGCCAGCTTTTCTCCCTACCACCAGCGACAGCTATTCCTATGACTTTTTCCTCCCCTTCCCTCTTATAAACCTTCCCAACCTCAAAAACCGCTATATCGTCTACGCCGTAGGAGAAGTTATGGGAGGCAACCTTAGTTAAAGAGGGAAGGATTGAAGGGCGGAGATAAGAGTATTCCTCGCTCAAGGCATTGCGAACCCCCACGACATCCAAATCTGGGAATAGTTTCTCCCTCTCGTTTGAGCTTATCAGGCTATGGGAAGTGATTTCCCAGAGACCGAGACGAATAAGGATTTCCCTTAACTCATCATCAAAGGCGAGCTCCTCCATTTGATGCCCCAAGCTCACTCTCACAAGGGGGAGAGTGGTGGGAATCTTATCGTAGCCGTGAAGGCGCGCAACTTCCTCAACCAAATCTGCTGGCTCTTTGAGGTCGGGACGGTAAGTGGGGCAGACAACGACGAGATTCTCCCCCTCGTCCCGCACATCTAAATTAAGGCTCCTCAAATAGTAGATAATCTTATCCTTCGTCAAATTCGTGCCTAAAAGTTGGTTTGTGAGCTTATAAGGGAAGTTTATTATCTTTGGGAATACCTTTTGGGGGTAAACATCAATTATCCCCTTAGCGACCTCCCCACCAGCGAGGCTCTTAACGAGGGAGGCGCAAAAGGTGGCCGCGATGGGTGGGAGGTAAGGGTCAACATATCGCTCAAAGCGATAGGAGGCATCGGTGGACATAGATAGGGCACGAGCAGTGCGACGAATAGAGGCGGGGTTGAAGTGCGCTGCCTCAATGAGGATATTCTCCGTTCCCATCGTTACCTCCGTATTTTGACCTCCCATCACCCCTGCTATGGCAACAGCCCTTTGAGCATCAGCTATCACGAGCATATCAGTTGTAAGCTTTCTCTCAACGCCATCAAGGGTTACGATTTTCTCCCCTTCCCTTGCCCGGCGGACGATTATCTTTCTTTCTCGCAGAAGGTCGTAATCAAAAGCGTGGATGGGCTGACCGGTGAGAAGCATTGTATAGTTTGTTGCGTCAACGATGTTATTTATCGCTCTAATTCCAGCGCTAAGGAGTCTTTCTTGGAGCCAGGAGGGGCTTTCCTTAACCTCAACTCCTAAAACGATGCGAGCGCAGTAGCGAGGGCAAAGGTCGGGGTCCCAAATCTCCACTTTTGCGAGCTCTTCCGTTCTCTTATTACCCTCTTCAACGGTGAAGGAAGGGAGATTCAAGGGGAGGGAAAGCTTTGCGGAGAGTTCCCTCGCAATACCGATGATGGAGAGGCAGTCGCCTCTATTGGAGGTCACCTTGATGTTCAAGATGGGAGATTTCTCGCCCTCTATCCCCTCGACTTCAAAGCCGAGCATAGTGAGGGTATGGGCGATTTCCTCAGCGGAAGCATCTATGTTCAAAATCTCTTTAAGCCATTCAAGGGGGACAAGCATACAAATAGAATTATAAAAAGGAGAGAAAAATATATCAACAAAAATTTTAGCTGTTGACTAAAATTACGATGGCGTTTTATTTGCCTCCATTCCCCTTCCTTGAAGGGGTGCCGAGCAAAGCGAGGCGGGGTAGTTATGAAAATACCTACCCCTACGGGGCACCCCTCGTCTTCTTCGTCATTTGCGAGGGCTTCCCAAAGGGAAGCCCGAATTTTCCGTCATTGCGAGGGATTCCGAAAGGAAGCCCGAAGCAATCTCGTATTTCGTCTTACCCTTTTCGTCATTACGAGCCCACCTGCTTTGCAAGTGGGCGTGGCAGTCTTGATTTTAGATTGCCTCGCTT
>JBMFMH010000128.1:0-5783 GCA_049970775.1 bacterium
CTCTCTTTAAAGAGAGCTTCCATTTGTCTCCTATTCATTAACCCTATTCCTATATTAACCATTCTTCACCTACATTTTACTACAATTATAAATCCCGTCAATACTTGTGGTAGCGTTGCTTTTATTGCAGATATACCTTTATTTATTATTTTACAACATAAACCCATCGAAAGTTAACCTCTTTTTTAAAAATTTTAGCAAAGAAAAGACAAATGGTCAAGTCTATATTCTTATTGCTAAACACAGATTCCATTATATGCATAGCAAATCCTCTGTCAAAACTTTTTAGGTTTTCTCTTTTCCATGTCTTTGTTGAATAAAACATTTAAAAACATATTATCTTCAATTTCTGTAAAGCCTGCATAAATCTTGTTTTGCTTCAACGAAGTAAATTCTTCAAAAAAAATTAGATTATGATTCTATTTCCTCTCTGATTACCTTAATTTTTTTTTATTTTTTCAAAATATTTCTTTATCTTTCATTTTACTAGAAGTTGATAGTGGGGAATAAAACGCTGTTATTCTCTTTTGGGGAATTATTCATCCATGGGAAAAAATTCGATTTCCCAGAAGGACTTCAACTCTGTTTCTTCTCCCACCAACCTTGACAGGTATATTTCGTGAATAAACAAATTATAAAAACAAATTCAAAAGATTAGAATTGCCGAGCAATTCTCGGGATGAATGCTGGGCATTCGTCCCGATTAGGAAGTAGCGAAAGATGTTAAAATCCATTTTTTCCCATACCAGCAACAAAACCCATTTCCATTTTAATCTATCCCCTTTTAGGCAGTCAAACATTTTTAAACCATTTTGTGAGGAAATGCGCAGCATTTCCTGCGAGTGCCACAAGCTAAGCGCAGTGATAGCTCTACCATTATCCCTTCTACCCAATCTCTCCTTTTGCTTTGATATGTTAGTCTAATACATATTATAATTGAGTGCCCTTCATCCTACGGTTGACCGACAGAATTCGTTGTAAACAGGAAAGATTCTTTAGGGCTTCGGGCGAGGAGTTGCCTCGCCGGGAAGGACGCCCATCGCCCAAAGTATTGCCCCTAAAAGATGCTCCTGAAATTTCTCATCCCGCCAAAGCTCCTCCGGATGACCAAGCGCAGTATAAAAGACCCTCCCCTTGCCGTAATTCCTACACCAAGCGAGGGCGTAATCCTCGTCCTCCCGAGCCCCCTTCGTTATATCCACTGAATGAGGGTCCAATCTCAGCAAAACCCTCACCTTCTCCCTTGACCAATCCCTCGCTTGATAGATTTCGTCCACGACTTCCCAGTAATCGCCAAGATGCCTCGTTGCGGGATGCTCTCTATCCTCAACGATTATCCCTACTTTTTGATGCCAAGGATGCCCGTTGAAATACCCACCCACCATCTCTCCATATTCTCGCCATTGGTAAAATGTATCAATTGCGCTATGTATTCCCACGAATCCCTTTCCTTCCCTCACGAAGTCAAGCAGGGCTTCTTTCTGCTCCTCATCCAAGGGAAGCTCTCCAGTGGTGTAGAATATGATTACATCGTATCTTCTCAAAATCTCACGATTAATCAGCTCGCAATCCTCAGTAGCTGTGGTTAAGAAACGAGGTTCAGAACGCCAACCGAGGCGAGTTATCACATCCGCAGCTGTTGCGGTTGTCTCGTGGCGAAAGCCCATAGATAAATTCACATAAAGAACCCGCTTTACATCTTCAAGCATAAGTGTCAAACCTCCTTCTGAAAGATAGTTAATAAGCCAAAACCGATTATAAAACAACTCATAATATTGGGCAAAGGCTTTTGGCTATCTCACCTCAATTGCGGTTATATCCTCACTGGAGTGAGTTAGGGGGAGGCGAAAGAGGAGATGCCCCTTTAAATTGGGGAATAACTTTCTAAGCTCAAAGGTCATCTCCTTCCCTCTCAGAGGGAATTTCCCGATATCTCTTCTCGCTCCCTCTTCATCTATCCTCGCTACCCACAATTCCCTTGCCTCGCTTTCGGATATTTTTACATTTATTTTATTCCCTTCCAACTTTACACTCAATTTCCTGGGAGCAATGAGGAGGCAGAGGATATCGTGAGGGTTAACCGCTAAATCAATAAGCGCATCCTTACCATCTTTTCTTATTGGTATCTCTTTAAGATTTAAAAGGTCAAAGATATGCCCGTTTCTCGGGAGGTGGAGGCGAATCTTTGCGAATTGGGTTCTCAAGCCGGCATTATAGATTGTGTAAATTGATTGCTCGCCCTTTTTGAAACGATTGATGTAGAGGGGTGGAGAAACGATGGGGAGAGCAGGTTCAACATCCTCGCTTAAAAAGATATCGGCGTTCTCCCTCAGAGTTGGCATCCATCGGATGAAAAGCTCTCGCCGTAAGGCATCGGGCAGATTCGTCCAAAGCCCTTCCCCGTTGAAAAAGGCGAGCTTACAGCGCCAAAGGGCTTGCCGATAGCTGGGAATCTCATACATCTTGAATTGGGGCAAGGCGAAGCGGAAATAATTTATTCCTGCTGGGTTGAACTCAATGTCCCCGCTTAGATTGGTCCAAAGGCTATGCGACCAGGAACCATCCTCGTGGAGAGCCATATAATCGCTTCCCGGTTCCTCGGAGTGAATGGCAATATCGGGACTAACTTTCATTACCTCCTGACGAATGGTCTCAAACAGCTCCCCACAACCCTGCACCCAAATCCCCGGTGTCTGGTGTTTATGATTTGGATTATAGCAGACCTCCGCCCAGCGGGAACCAAGGGAATCAACATACATAGCACAGAGGGGAACGCGCCTCGCTATCTCGGAGTATGCCCAAGCGTCCCATTTTTGCCACTCTTTTACCGCTGGGCACATATTCCAAACGGGATTTTCTTCTGTTGAATAGTAAGTGTAATAATTACCCTTGTCATCCATCATCGCCCAATCTGCCCCGTGTTCTTTCGCTATTTTTCGCTTCTTCTCTAAGACCATTCCCTCTATGTAAATTCCCACAGCCTGTCCCCATTTTCCCGCTCTCAATGCCTGTCTCTTCAGCTCTTCCAGCTCGTTTTTAAGTTCATCTGGATAATCTATCGACCAGAAGGTAGAAAGGTGCCACCAATCGTAGGAGCCGAATTCCTCTCCCTTTTGATTATCCGCCGGTGCTCCTCCCACGAGGGCATAAAAACCATATTTAAATCGCTCAGGGCAAGGGCGGAAAGGTTTCCACCAACTCTTCAGCCACTCCTTATAATCCTTGAACGCCTTATGCCAATCTCCCTCGTGGAGGGAGATTATCGCAGAGGGAGGCGCCCAGCTTTTTTGAGGTGGGATTTCCACAGGAAGATATTGAATTGAAAGATGGGCACCGCTTTTATAGCGCCAGGGATTTAGGGGATGAGCGGGTTCAGGGATGTCGGCAACACGCCTTGGCTTGATGTAATCTTTTGGGCTCCAGCGCAAGGCGAAAATCTTATAAATCCCCTGATTATCGTTACAGCGAAGATATATTCCACCACCATCACGGCGATAAACATCTACAAGCTGAAGCCAAGCCATTCCACCATAGCTTGCTAAGCCCTCAAGGGGAAGCTCGCTCACAGCTCCACCCCTTTGGGGAAAGAACCACCCGACCTTCTCTCCAAAATTTAATCCGTCAAAGAGGGGAAAGACGAGGCGCACCTTTAAAGGCTCGTTGGAGATGTTTTTGAGTTCAGCTTGCCATTCCATTTCCTCTCCCTTTCCCGCCTTTATTGCAAGAGAGATTTCCAAAGCTTCCAATTTGCCTTCGCCAAGGTAGATAAGCTTCAATAAAACGCTGTCGGTTGATTTTTTAATCTCGCTTCTTTCCAATCGGAAGCTATCGGAGTAAACCAGCTCGCCCTCCTCGTTTTGAACAGCGAACAGAGGGGAGGGGTTGCTTAGGGAAATTATTTTTCCCAATAAAGGGGAGCGAAGTTCCTTTATAATTCCCTTTTCATTATCAAAAAGGATATAAAAATAGGAATTTTCGAGCGCTATTCCCTCCTTGGATTGAGTAGATTTTGCTGGAGTGGGATTAATTTTTAAAGATTTTCGTGGAACTTCAATCTGCCGAGAAGCAGAGGGAATGCCGGGCTGATAGGAGATAGCGAACAAAGCCCAACCAGCTTGGATTGCTCCATCTATAAGGATAACCTGGGAGATGGGGGATGGATGGGAAGGCTGAACGATATAGGCTCTTACCTCCTTGTTTGGCATAGGTGGATTGCCAACGCCATAGGGTAGGGGAGGTTGCCAATCGGGAGGAACAGGGAAAATCCTTTCCCTGAAGCCATCCGCATAATGGAGCTCAACTTGGAGGACATCAATGAGGCTGTCGTCGTGTCCGTAAAGCTCCTCATCATATACTGGTGCGAGAAGAAAAGCTATCAGCTTGGCTTGGGCGTTCAGAGGGATGGAGTATTGGGAACGAGAGGGAATGTCTTGCCATAAACAGTTTTTCCCGAAGGGAAGAGTGAGGAAGGGGATTTCTTGCACATTGGAAATGGGCTTGTTATAGGGAAAGGTAAGGGCGAGGCTGAGGGCATCAGCATTGAAATGTTTCCATATGTCAAGCATAACCCAGCCTCTTTCTTCCTTCTTGAGATTTGATATAACTTTCTTATGATATTCATCAGCTACTTGTTGAAAGAGCGAGTCGTAGGATTTTATTGCGGAAACATAGCCTTGCCAATCGGAGAGTGAAAGGGAATCGATTTTTTGGAGGGCAATCTGCAAATTTTTGAATGCTTCCTCCGCATCTCGCCAAGCTTTAAGGGTTTCCTCATCCTGTAAGGTAGGGCGGGCGATTTCGAGCATATTCTTCCTCATTATGTAATCTTCCCTTTCCGATATAGGGGTGATATAAATCTGGACATTATCTATTTTCATACCCCAAACTCCCCGTTCATCGCCGACCGCGGAGAAAACAATTGGTGCGGGGTCGCCTTCATCGTGCGGAATTAGAGGACTCTCGGCGAGGAGGTTTTTCCCTGTTTCATCGTATATTCTCACTTTAACGCTGTTAGGCGTATTGCGAATCTTGATATGAAGCCAACGATTGGGAGGAATTCCCCGTGCCAGCCACCTAGCGAACCAGACACCTCCTGAGATGGTGTAAAGGATGAAGCGCTCGGGACCGTATTCAAGCCACCAATAGGAATAGCCCTGTGGGTTTGGGTGGTGGACGACAGCTTGATAACCGCCGATTTCCCCAGATGGTTGGAAGAAATCGTATTCCAATGTATAGGTTGTATTGGTAATTTTTTGGGCAGTTGACAGGCTGGTTGAGGAGTGGTCGCCGAAGAGGTGGAGACATTTTCCTCCGTCCCTATTTTCCATCCTGGCAAAGCTCTCTCCCCTCCCTACTTCTAACTTCCAGAGGGAAGAGATTGTGCCTTCCTCAAAATCTTCTCGCAAAAGATATTCACTACAAAGAGAAAATCCCGCTATTAAAGTGAGGAATAATAAAAGATTTAATTTCATTCCAACTCACCAATAAGGAAGATAATGAGTTAGGTAAGGCAAAGCAAGCGGAAGAATTCAATAAACATAGGGTTCAATGTCCTTTTTATTAAGTAAGAATCCTTACCAGAAAGGTTTTGGTCGCTTCCCAAAATTTCTCTCACAGGAGAGATGGAAGGGATAAATTTACGACAAAAATATTTACAGCAAATCGGTTATATATATAATTAAATCAAATGAAGCGCTATCTTCCTTGGGTTAAAATAGCTGCTTTCATCTGCCTTTCCTCATTGTTGCTGAAAGGGGAGGTGGTTGATACGAAAAAACATTTGG
>JBMFMH010000129.1:0-5702 GCA_049970775.1 bacterium
CTCGGGATGAATGCTCGGCATTCATCCCGGTTAGGAAGTAGCGAAGGATGTTAAATCTATTTTTTCCCATACCAGCAACAATGCCATTCTTTTTGGATACATTCCCCATACAGTTTACGTCTTTACTTCCTACGCTCAATTCAATATAATTTCTTCTGATATGGAAGAAACGAGGGTTATCTCAACTGTTCCGGAGAAGCCTTTTAGCTTGGAAGCTTATTTCGGCAACCGCTACGCACTATATAGCGTTCCAACAAGGGATTACCTCCTCGTTCGTATAAGAGCCATTGGCACCCCCCAAATCCGTGCTCCCCTGAACCTCTGCCTCGTGATTGATAGAAGTGGCTCAATGGAAGGTGAACCCTTAGAACACACAAAGAAAGCTTGCGCCTATGTCGTTGACCTATTAGAACCAGAAGATATCCTCTCAATCGTTACATTCGCTGAGGATGTTCAGGTCATTATGCCTCCAAGAAAAGTAGTTAACAAAGAGCTTATAAAATCACATATTATGCGCATTGAGGTTGGCGATACGACCAATCTCTATGATGGACTCCTTGTGGGTGGTAATCAGCTTAAAACGCTTCCCCTTTCCAATTACACCAACCGCATCCTTCTTTTCACCGATGGCGAGCCGACAACAGGGATTAGAGATTATCCCACAATCACCCAACTCGCCGGTGATTTGAGGGAGGCAGGGATGAAAGTTACCGCTTTAGGCTTCGGCTTGGAATACAACGAGGAATTGCTCGTGGGAATAGCAAAGAGAGGAGGAGGAAATTACTACTATATCTCTCGTCCCGAGCTCATACAAGAGGTATTTCGGCGGGAGATGGAATCGCTTCTCACAATCGCTTTGAGGAATCCCAAGGTTAGAATCCATCTCTCTCGCTGGGTAAGGGCGAGAGATGTTTTGGGCTATTCAGCGGAATACAAAGGAAGGGATGTTGAGGTCCAGCTTGTTGATTTGGAGAAAGGAGCTTCTCTATCCCTTCTTGCCGAGCTTGAGCTTGAACCACGTCCCAAGGGAATCTATAGAATCGCAAGGGTTGAGGTTGAAGCGGACGATTTAAAGGAGAAGTTAGCGGAGGATGTTGTGGTTGAATTCGTTGAGGATGTCGCCCTCTTACAACAGGGAGTCAACGAGATGGTAAGGAAAGAATGGGAAACGAAACAAGCTGCCCGCTCGATAGAGAAGACGCTTATGGCGATGAAGACGCAGGCTATCTCAACGGCGGCAGCTGTTGCTGAGCTTGAGAGGACGAAGGTCTTTCTCACTAATCAAGGCAGATTGGAGGAAGCGAAGGAGGTTGAGCAGGCAATAGAGAGCTTGAAGAAAGGAACCTCGCTTGAAGCGGAAAAGACGCTGATAGGGACGATTTATAAGATGGATATAGGTAAAAAGAAGGAAGAGGAGGAGAAATGAGCGAGGAGACCGTTGCCCTACAGCCAATTGAATGTCCAATTTGCCATTTTTTAAATCCTCCCGGCGAGAAATTCTGTCAGGATTGTGGTTTCCTTCTCGGAAGCGAGGCAGGAGAATGGGAAAAACCAGCGGAGGAAAAACCCCAAGCTCTCCTAATCTCCTCCGATGGTAAGGAATATGCATTGAAAGAAGGGGAGAATCTCGTAGGGAGGGAATCAGCTGACATCCTCTTATTTTACGATAAATCCGTCTCTCGCAAGCACGCTCTTATAATCATTGAGGGCGATAAATGCTATGTTCAGGACCTTGGCTCAACAAACGGCACCTTCCTGAACGGAATCCGCTTATCCCCTGGGGCAAGGACTCCCATCTACGATGGTGATTCCCTCGCCTTCGCTGATACCACATTCCGCTTTTCCTACCCCTTATGCAAGAAGGAGGAACTGCCCGCTAAAGCTCTTCTAATCCTTGAGGGGAAGGAAATCCCCATCACTACGGATGAATTCCTAATCGGGAGGAAGGAGGGCGACCTCCTTCTGCCGAATCCATATGTATCCGCAAGACATTGTAAGATTTACCTTGAAGAGAGCGGCGCTTTTATAGAGGATTTAGGCTCAACGAACGGCACATTTTTGAATGGGGAGGAAATAGAGAGGGGGAAAAAGGTCGCTTTGGAAGATGGAGCAATGATTGAGATAGGAGGGACGAAGCTTGTCTTCCGATTATCAAGCGAAGGTAGAGGAGAAGACAGAGAAGCTGAAGGCGGTTAGATTACCTCCCTTCCGTTTCAAGGTGGCGGGGAGGAGTATGATTGGTAAGGTTAGGGAAAATAACGAGGATAAGTTTGAGTTTCTCATACCTGAAGATGAAGAGCTGCTTGAGAAAAAAGGGGCTATATTTCTCGTAGTTGACGGGATGGGCGGTCACAATGCGGGTCAAATCGCTGCTGAGCTAGCGGTTCAAACCTTCCTCCGCTCCTATCTCAAAAATGAGATAAATAACACCTTACAGGCGATAAAAAACGCCGTTTCCGAGGCAAACAATCTGATTTACACGATAGCACAGGGGATGAGCGAAAGGGAAGGAATGGGCTGCACATTCACGCTTGCGGTAATAAAAGAAAATGACCTTTTACTCGCCCATATTGGCGATAGCAGGCTTTATCTGATAAAAAATAAAGAAATCAAACAACTCACTGAGGACCATACTTGGGTAGCTGAACAAGTGAAGAAGGGAATACTGAGCGAGGAAGAGGCGCGTCTCTCCCCTTTCCGCAATCTTTTAACTCGTTCGCTGGGCACTAAAGAAGAAATTGAAGTAGACCTTTCCCAGTATACCCTTGAAAGCGGAGACATCGTCCTCCTCTGCACGGATGGCTTCTACGAATATGTTGAGCCTGAGGAAATTGCTAATGAGTTGAGCAAGGACATATCTTATGGAATTTTCCAATTGACAGAGCTTGCCCAGGAAAGGGGAGGAAAAGATAACATCACTGCTCTCGCCGTAAGGGTTTATCGGGAGGAGAGAGAGAAAAAGAAAAGGGGCTTTTTCTGGAGGAGATAGGTAAAGGGAATATGAATGGTCAGACGGTTCAGAAGCTGGGAAAGTATGAGATAATTAGGGAGATTGGCCGCTCCAACGACATAGTTTACGAGGCATATGACCCTCAGCTTAAAAGAAGGGTAGCGATAAAGGAGCTGGTCATTCCTCCCGGGGTAGGTGGAGAAAAAGCCGTGGAGAGGCGGGAGCGCTTTTATCGGGAAGCGAGAGCTGCGGGCTCGTTGCAACATCCTAATATCGTTACGATTTATGAGGTGGGAGAGGACAACGGTCGCCATTATATGGTTATGGAACTCCTTGAGGGGCAGAACCTCCGGGAGATATTGCAGGTTAAAGGGGTGCTTTCCCTTGATGAGGCGCTCAACATCGCGGAACAGGTTTTGAATGCCCTCGTCGTTGCCCATTCTCACGGCGTTATCCATAGGGACATTAAGCCAGAGAATATCCATATCCTCCCCTCGGGAATAGTGAAGCTAACGGATTTCGGTATAGCGAGGATAACCTTTGAGCCCTCCCTCACTGTAGAAGGGGAGGTCTTCGGCACGCCCAGTTATATGTCTCCAGAACAAATAAGAGGATTACCCCTTGATGGAAGGAGCGACCTTTTCTCCCTCGGCGTGGTTATGTATGAGATGCTGAGCGGAAAGAAACCCTTTACTGGCGACAGCCCCGTCACCATCACCTATAACATCCTGTCTCAACAACCCGAGCCTATTCCGGGTCTTCCCCTTCCCATTTGGGAGGTGATAAGAAGAGCTTTAGAGAAGAATCCCGCAAATAGATTTAGGGATGCAGAGGAAATGCTCAACGCCTTGAAGAAGGCAAGGGAGCTATTATCTTCCAAGGTTGGCAGGATAACTACCCCGCCCCCTTCCATCCCCTCTCCTCCCGCTTCTATCCCCACCCCAGGTCCTCCTCCCAGCCTTCCTTCCGTGGCGGATGAGCCAACCACTCACCTACCTCCTAAAAGAAAAATCATCCACCTTTCGGAAAGCCAGAAGAACTTCCTTCTTCTTATTTGGCTGACCTTGATGGGCACCGGTGCCTTCCTGCTCTTCATATTCGGCGCCCAAATGTTGCACGAGAAATTACAGATTGCGGAAAGAAGAAACAAAGCGGTGGAACTCTTTAATACAGCGCTTGATTACTATAAAAGTGGAGATTATGCTGATGCGCTCAATTATGTAAATCAAGCCCTCCTCGTGGATAGCGACCTTCTTCCCGCTCGCCTTCTGCGTGGGAATATCCTTTTCTTTTACAGGCAATACGAGCTCGCCCTACAGGAATGGCAATATGTCATTAATTCCAATCCGATGAGCCGGGAGGCAGATTTGGCGAAAAGAGGGATAGCGGGCATTTATTATATTAAAGGGGTAGAGGCTTATCAAAACGGTGATACGAGACAAGCCCGTAATTATTGGTATATGGCTCTGACCATTGCTCCGGGAAGTGAAGCAGGGATGTTGGCAGAGGAGATGCTGAACAAAACATTTCCTAGTTCTTTCCCCTGAAAATGGAGATATCCTATTCCCAATTAGCTGAATACGCGGAGTGCCCAAGAAGATATTACTATCGCTATGTGGAGGGACGCTCCCTTCCCAAGCAGAGCGAGGAGATGGCTATTGGCTCTGCTTTCCACGATTTATTGAAATTCATCCTCTCGCATACCCTTTTCCGCCCCACCCCGGAGGAAGCGGAATCTCGCCTCCGCTCCCTTTTAAGCGGTAAACTGGGAGCGGAAAAAATGGAGGAAACGATGGAGTTGGGCAGAAAGGTGATTGCTAACCTATTAAACGAGGACACAACCGATATCTTTAAGATAGAGTTTCACTTCTCACTGAATTTGGGCAAACATACTATTAGGGGAAGAATGGATAGGGTGGACAAGCATAATAATGGGGAAGTGGAGATAGTTGAATATAAATTGCACAGCCCGGGTAAATGGAGGGACAACCTCCAGCTCGTTCTCTACCATCTTGCCGCTGAGACGCTTTGGCATCCTCCATCTATCAAGCTCTCCATCGCCTCCTTCGTGGAAAACAAAAAGGAAAGCTTTTATCTTGAGGAAAAAGAGGTGATGGAAGGAAGAGAAAAGATAATCCATTTAGCGAGCGGAATAGATAGGGAGGATTTCACTCCCCATAGAGGCGAACACTGCTTCAAATGCCCTTTTTACAACATCTGTTTCAAGGAAATCCCACCCGAAAGAGAAAGCCTTCTCTAAAAAAGAAGGGCTATAGCAGCCGCAACAGTATGGGAATGGGAAATGCTTAGCTGGATTTTCTTTTCCCCAGCTATTTCCCTCGCTCTTCCATAGAGATTAACCCTCGGTTTCCCATCTTCATCGTTCAAAATCTCTATATCCTTCCAGGGAACCCTACAGCCTAATGCCTTCATAATCGCTTCCTTAGCGCAAAAGCGACCCGCTATCTGCTCCACCCTCTTACAATGCTCCTTTTCTTTATCCCTCAGTATTCGCTCCACAAAGCGAGGGTTTTGCAGGGCTTTCTTTATCCGCTCAATTTCAATTATGTCAATTCCTATGCCCATTTGAGACAATTTTAAAAATTGTGAACCACAAAGTAAAGGGAATGTATAGGGAAGATAAAATACGAGATTGCTTCGGCTTTCCTTCGGAAAGCCTCGCAATGACGAAGAAGGAGCAAGGGGTGGCAGGCGATTGCCTGACGGGGTGTTCCGATGACTACCCCGCCTC
>JBMFMH010000130.1:0-5667 GCA_049970775.1 bacterium
GAGCCGAATCTGAGCTTCTTTGGGTCTACTTTCCTATTGAATTTAACAGGGTCTTTGAAAATATAGGGTAATTTCTTTATCTCCTCCTCGTAGTTTACGGTTGGATTTTCACGCTTGATTATCTCAAATTGCGCATCCTCAAATATCAAACCCTGTTTAATTCCCAGTTTCTCCTTTATAATTGGGAGGAAATCCTCGTTTATCTCATAGCCTATTGAATTCCTTTGGAGCTTCCTGGCAGCTAGGGAAGTGGTTCCACTCCCTAAAAAAGGGTCCAAAACCGTTTCGCCAACAAAGCTGAACATCTTTATCAATCGCTTGGGCAGTTCCTCAGGAAACATAGCTAAATGTTTATCCTGTTTTTCCCCGGGGAAATTCCAGTGTCCGGAGAAATATTCATTCCATTCCTCAAGGGTCAATTTAGATAAGTCCTTTTGTTCCTTGCTGACTTTCGGCGGTTTCCCGGGTTTCTTAAAGACCAAAATAAATTCATAATCCAATTTGATTATCCCATTTCTTGGATATGGATATGAGCCCATTATTGCTGCGCCACCTGTGGTATTGCAAGTTGTTACCTTTTGCCAAATTATAGCCCCCATATAATCAAACCCAATTGTCTCACAGAACTTTATGATTTCCGTTCTTATAGGAATCACTTTATATCTTCCATAGTAAACGGAACGGGCGAATTGGTCGCCGATATTGATGCATAACCTGCATCCTTTATGTAGAACCCGAAAACACTCTTTCCAAACGAGGTTCAGATTGTTTATGTAGTCCTCGTAGGTATCGTTAAAGCCAATTTGCCTTTCGTCGCCGTAGTCCTTCAGTTGCCAATAGGGTGGGGAAGTGATTATGAGATGGACTGATTCATCTGGAACCTCGTCCATCTTGCGGGAATCACCGATTACTATCTTGTGTATCGTCTTCATATTTCACCTTAATTTTATCCCCTCCGCCTCTATAGTCAATACTACACCATTTGATATGTGGACTTTTGGAAATGAGATTTTCGTTTCTCAATCAAAACCATTTTTATATTGACTGCTGTTTAAAAAGTATTATCCTTATGAGAAAACAAACAAAACGGAGGTGATTTAAAGTGAAGATTGCTTGCCAGGAAAGCCTTCTTCCCGGCAGAGACCTGTTGGAGAGGGCGGAAAACGCTAAGAAGTTTGGGTTTGAGGGAATTGAGCTTTGGGGAAGCGGTTTAAGGGAAAGGGTTAACGAGATAAAGAAAATTGTGGATAAGGTGGGGATTCCCATATCCACTATCTGTGCTGGCTACAGGGGAACGCCTCTGGATGCAGACCGCTCCCAGAGGGAACTGGCGATTTCTGATTCCAAGGAAATCCTTTCCATAGCTGCTGATTTGGGCGCTGTTGGGATGATATTCGTTCCCATCTTCGGACATCCGAGGGTTCCCGACCTCAGCCCCCTTTATACTCCCTATGAGCTGGAGAGGGAGCTGTTGTTAAAGCTATTGGATGACCTCGGTGCCCACGCCGAGAAGGTAGGAACCTATCTTCTTTTAGAACCCCTCAATCGCTACGAGACCCACTTCATAAATAGACTGGAGCAGGCTGTATGGTTCTGCGAGAAGGTGGGAAGAGAGGGAATCAAGATAATGGCTGACTTCTTTCATATGTCCATAGAGGAAGCCGACATAGCGGAGGCGATAAAATCAGCAGGCGCTTACATCAAGCACATCCATTTGGCTGATTCAAATCGCCTCCTTCCCGGTTGGGGGCATACCGATTTCAAAGCTCCCTTCTCTGCTCTTAAGGAAATCGGCTACGAGCTGTTTATGGCGATGGAATGCGGAGTGCCCGGTAACCCCGAAGAGAGCCTGCCGAAGAGCGTTAATTACTTGAGACAGTTCATTTAAAAGGAGGTAATCATAAAGATGAAAGTGAAAGTAGGATTCTTAGGCTGTGGAGGAATAGCCAACGCCCATATGGAGCGTTTGGCGAGAATGGAAGATGTTGAGATGGTCGCTTTCTGCGATGTCGTGAAGGAGAAAGCGGAGAACTCGGCTAAGAAATATGGAGGCAAAGCCTACACAGACCATCACGAGATGCTTGACAAGGAGAAGATGGATGCTTTATTCGTTGCCCTTCCTCCTTTCGCCCACACCGATGGCGAGATAATAGCTGCCCAAAAAGGCATCCACATCTTCGTTGAAAAGCCTATCGCTCTTACATTGGAGAAAGCGAAGGAGATTAATGAAGCTATCAAGAAAGCAGGAGTTATCTCATCCGTTGGCTATCATTTCCGCTATATGGACACCGTTGATGAGGCTAAAAAGCTGGTTGAAGGAAAGACGATAGGGATGATATTGGGTTACTGGATAGGTGGATTTCCCGGCGTTTACTGGTGGAGGAAGATGGATATGTCTGGTGGGCAGATAGTTGAGCAGACGACTCATATCTTTGACTTGGCACGCTATTTCTGCGGTGAGGTTGATGAGGTATACGCTGCCTATGGAAGGAAAATCCTCACCGATATCCCCGAATCCGATGTTCCTGATGTCGGAACGGTGGCGCTTAAGTTCAAGGATGGCACAGTTGGGGCGATAACTAATTCCTGTATGATATCTCAGGGCTACAGGGTGGGAGTGGAGCTCTTTCTGCGTGACCTCGTTTTGGAAGTTGGTTGGCGCTTGAAGATAATTGAGCCGAGCAAGACGATTGAGAAACCCTGCACGGTGGACGCATATTGGGAGGAGGATAGGACATTCATAGATGCGATTAAGAAAGGTGATGCCAGCAGGATTAAGTCAAGCTATGAGGATGGGTTGAAGAGCTTGGCTATAAGCCTTGCTGCTAATAAATCGTGGGAGGAGGGGAAAGCGGTAAAGGTAGAGATATAGAAGGAGGAATGCATTTAGTTGATTTATTTTTTGCTTCTTATGTCGTAGCGCTCGCTTACGGGATTGGTGGGCGAATCCTCAGAAGGATTCGCCCACCTAATTTAAATAATGGGGAGAAAGCAATCTTTTCCATCGGAATAGGTCTGGGAATCATCGCTTATCTCGTCTTCTTCCTCGGCATAGCTGGGCTTCTTAATAAATGGGCTATCTTAACTCTCCTCCTTTTCCTAACCGTCCTTTCCCTCCGAAGGATTAATCTCAAATTAAGACCTAACTTGAGGGATTTCCCACTGGAGCTCCTCGTCCTTATTCCTTGCATTATCGCCGTTCTTCTCCCCGCCCTTTCTCCACCATTTGATTGGGATGGGCTTGCCTATCACCTCGCCGTTCCCAAGCTCTATCTCAAGGCTCACAAAATCTATTGGATAAAATTTATTCATCACTCCAATTTCCCCTTCCTGATGGAAATGCTTTATACCATCCCCCTTTCTCTCGGATTGATTGACGCTTGCAAGCTCTTCCATTTGGCTTTCGCTTTCCTGATTGTTTCCCTCCTTTACCTTCAAGGAAGGAAATTCGGAAGGATTGCTGGGTTAATCGCTCTCGTCTTCCCTCTCCAAACGACTCTTTTCCTTTGGGAAAGCACTATAGCGTATAACGACCTCGCCTTTGCCTTCTATGTCCTTTTCGCCCTTGTTGCCTTTCTTAATGAACAAATGCTATTGGCTGGAATAGCGGTGGGGTTTGCTTTGGGGACGAAACACCTCGCTCTTTCCTATCTTTTAGCTTTTTCCCTTCTCTTGCCATTCTTTCGGAAGGGCTCTTTAAGGAAATTCCCTTCCTTGCTCGTTCCCGCTCTGCTTCTTCCCCTTCCCTGGTATTTGAAGAGCTATATCTATACGGGAAATCCTGTCTATCCATTCTTTTATAGCATCTTTGATGGCAAGCTTTGGAACGCCGAGGCTGCGGAGGCTTATAGGCAAGCACAACTCTCTATGGGAATGGGGAGAGGAATTACCTCTTTTCTCTTGCTTCCCTGGAACTTGACATTTCATCCCGATAAGTTCTTTGACCCAGGGGCAAATCCCTATTTCGTTCTCCTAAGTCCCCTCTTTTTAGCTTTCATTCCCCTAATTGTATTTGAGCCTTTCTTTATGGTTTTCTTTTTCCTTTCCACTCTCCAGTGGTTTCTTCTCAGCCAGAATATCCGCTATTTCCTGCCGGTCATCGTGAGCTTTCCAATCCCGGTCGTGAAAAACCTTATGAGATTTTGGAAAAAACCTTTTAGCTTGCTTTTCCTCTCGCTCATCTTTATTTCTTACATTTTCCATCTCTCCCTTTTTTCCTTGATGTTTTACCCGACTTGGAGGGTTGCTCTCGGCTTGGAAAGCAGGGAGGATTTTTTAAGCCGGGTTTTCCAACCTTATCCTGTTTATGAGTTCGTTAATGAGAATCTACCCCAAAACAGCAAAATCGCCCTTTTGGGAGAGCCAAGAGGATTTTATCTTGATAGAGATTATATTTGGGCTGACCCCGGTCATCACACGATGATTCCCTATGATAAATTTAAGGATTTAAAGGACTTGATAGAAGGGTATAAAAGGCTCGGAATCACCCACATAATAATAAACCGCATCTTCGCACCGGGGAATCCAAGTAGTGGAAAAGTTCTTGACAAATTTCTCTCTAACCCTTTATTATGTCCTTATACAGAGCTCCTTTACAGCGACAGGGAGGTGTATTTGCTAAAGATTAAATGAGGATTAATAAGCTTTTGGCTTTATATTTGATGATTTGGGTGGCGAAGGCTTTTTCTGAGAGCGAGGTGAAAAATATGCTCGTAGTAAATGAGGCTTCAAAGCTACAGCCAGCTTTGGATAAGTTAGGGAAAGAAGGCGGAGGGATTTTGTTTCTTCAAGCGGGAACCTATGTAATTGAGAAAACCTTGAAAATACCCTCAAATGTCACTTTTCGTGGGGCAGGTGCAGGAACGGTCATCAAGCCGACGAGCGCGATAGGGGAAAGAGAATATCCCAATAATAGAGTCATTCAAAACGCCGATGAGGCGGGAGGAAACGAGGGGATTATCATTGAGGACCTCGTTGTGGATGGCGAGCTTCTCGGGGAATATCATAAGACTGGCATCTATGGGATAAGCCTGAATAATTGTGATAAGTGTATAATCAGGAATGTCATCGTGAGGAGATGTAGCGGGGAAGGGATTCTCGTTGCTTATGGGAAGGGGAATGTTATCGTGGAGGATTGTATCGTGGAGGAGAATAATCACGGGATAAACATTCATCATATGCAGGGGGCGGTGTTATTAAGGGGTAATATCTGCAGGAGAAACGGCGTTCATAAACCGAAATACGGAGGGATAGGGATATTCGTGGAAGGGGTGGAGAACATAAGCATTGTAGGGAATGTTTGTCAGGACAGTGCTTGGGCGGGAATAGTTTGGATGGGAGGAGCTGATGAGGCGAGGGGAATAAAATATCCCTCTAAGGATTGCCTCATAGCGAATAACATCTGTAATGGGAACGGCTCGCAGGGCGGGATTTTCATCAATGGAACCTATTCGGAAACGAAGCGTTTTCTGATTAGCGCAAATATATGCAAGGGGAATGAGGGAAATGGAATATGGTGTTTCAGGGCAAAAGAGGGAATCATCGTGAATAACCTGAGCTTGAACAACAAAGGCTGGGGAGTATCTTTGGTGGAAAGCGAGGAGATTATCCTTTCAAATAACATCGCAAAGGATAACGAAAAGGGGAATATTGAGGGATATTAGGTTG
>JBMFMH010000131.1:0-1221 GCA_049970775.1 bacterium
ATTGCGAGGAGCGAAGCGACGAAGCAATCAAAAATCGAGATTGCCACGCCCACCTGCTTTGCAGGTGGGCTCGCAATGACGGAAGGCTTAAAGGGGTGCCAGCCAAAGGCTGACGGGGTGTTCTAAAATTTTCCGTCATTGTGGGGATGGGTGGTGGGTGTTCGCCTAACGGAATATCTATATCAGAGACCGAGGGTTTCCCGCAGGAGAACTGCTCTTCTCCTATCCCTTTCCTCAAGCTTTAATTTTTCCCCTTGCAAAAATTGAAGAACAGTAGGACGGATGAGGAAGAGGAGGATGTCTATTTTTTGCAAAGGGAAGGGAAGGATTCCCTCCGCCGAGGCGAGGCGGAGGAAGGAAAGGAGCTGGGTAGCGGTATATGTGGAGAGGTGGCTTGCCGAACGAAGCAGAGCATAGGCATCCTCTATTTTTTTCTCCATATCCGTCTTCTTAAGAAGTAATTTTCTTTCCTCCCTTTCTTTTTCCTCAAGAAGGGAGATAGCTTTTTCCATCTCTTGAACGCTTTCCTCCTTTTTGATTCCAATGGATTTCTTCGTGGATACTTGAAATAAAAAGCCTATTGGCTCACTCCCTTCTCCCAATAACCCCCTTATCTCCATTTCAGGCAGAAGCTCCTTTTCAATGTAATCTCTACCCTTTAATAAAGTGAGGGCGGGAAGGTGGGCGATGGTGGAGAGGCGCATTCCCGTCCCAGAATTTAAAGGGGAGGCTGTCAGGAATCCAAGCCGAGGTGAATGAGAAAATTCAATCTTCTCGCTCCAATTTCTTTCCAATTGGAAAGCCCTTTCCATTGCCAGTTGTAGATTCTTACTTCTTCCCAGAGCGGATATTCGTATGTGGTCCTCCTCGTTTATCATAACGGATAAAGAAGCATCGGGGGAGATGAAAAGAGCTCTTGCCTCGCTTTCCCTTCTTGCGAATTCCCTGCTTATAAGATGTAATTCCGCAAAGAGGTTTTTCTCCGAGGGTGATAATTCCATCATAGGGAAGAGGAGAAGGAAGGGGAAATTGTGGTTTTTCCAGACATCCTCAACTATATCAACAACCTTTTCCAATTCCTCTCTTTTAGCGAGGTGGGGGTAGGGAAGGTGAGCGATATTTCTCGCTATTCGGATGCGAGATGATAGAAAAACAGGATGGCTTTCCCCCTCAAGCCAAAGAAGGGGATTCACTCCTTTTATGTTCAGAGCTATTTTCATT
>JBMFMH010000131.1:1321-5647 GCA_049970775.1 bacterium
TAAGGTATAATTGCTTAAGTTTTTTCTCAATTTCGTCTTTAGGCGAGCTACGGACAAGCAGGCTTCTCAGTTTCATAAATTTAAATCAAGGCTTCTCGCAGATTATCGTGCTTTCCCCTCTGATTGCCCTATTTCGTGCCCCCAAGAGAGGATTGAAAATCAACCTCTTGAATTTGAAACCCACTTCCTCGCAAAAATTCTTCGTCATAATAGTGGTTGGTATCTTTTTCCCTCCAACGGTGCTATCCCCAACGATTATCGCAAGCTTGCCTCCCGGCTTCAAAGCCCAAAAAATATTCTCTATTGATTGCCTCAGGTCCTCGTAATACATCGCTACCTTAAGGGGCAAATTACCATAATATCTACCCAGCTTCCCACTGCTTTTCATCCCCAAATATTTCGCTTCTATCTTCTTCATATCTATGCCAAGATAGTCGTAAGCGATTTTATCCTTTCCAACATAATCTATGGAAAAATAATAGGGAGGTGAGGTTATAACCGCATCAAATTTTCCCTCAAATTCCTTAATTTCTTTCAATTCTAAAGCATCCCCCTCAAGAATTTGCGCGCTGGAGAATTCCAAACCATATCTATCCCGTATCTCCTTTGTTTTTAAATAACAGCTCTTAATATAATTAAATTTCTTTATAAATAACCCTACCTTACCGGTTTTGTCATAACTTGAAGTTCGCATAAAAGCGTCAACGGTGTCAAAATAAAGCACCAACATAAGGTCTTTAAGAGTGTTATCCGAAATCTCCCATCGCTTGTTTTCAATCTCCCGAAATATCTCCACTAAATCCTTAGTGTCCAAAGCGAAGAAATCTTCTCCTTTAAAAACCAAATCGTTTTTAAGGCGAGCCAACATCACCCCAACGGGAGTTATATCCACTCCTACGCTTCTTATGCCCATAAGGGAGGCTTCGTGAGTGGTTGTTCCGGAGCCGTTAAAAGGGTCTAAGAGAAGAGAATCCTTGTCAAGTTTGAAAGCGTTTATCAATGTGCGGACTACTCTCGGATAAAACTTCCCCTTGTAAGGGTAAAGGTTATGGAAAGCATAGGCATTAGTATCGCCGAATGTATCCACGAACTCAGCATAAAGGGTTTTCCCTCCACCCACTCTTTCCAAATGGGCTATCCTCATCCTTATGAATTCTAAGTCCCCTTGCATCTCCACTGTTCTGCTCACCGGGTCTATTTTATACTTCTCCGTTAAACCCGCTAATTCTAAATCCAAAAATTCTATATCCGCTATCGTCTGCATCCAAAATCCAAATATGTTTTCCCCTTTTGGTTGGATATATTCCTGAAACTCCCTTGAATAATCGTCCACGATTTCCTCAAGAGTGGGAAATTCATAGGTCCCAAACATAGTTTCCTTTCCTGACCACAGCTTCTCTTTCCCCATTTATTTATAAACCTCCACTCCCTCCTTCTTCACATATTCGTGAAAGTCCTTCATTAAAAGGAGGGTTATCTCTCCCGGAACGCCTCCGTTTATCTCCCTCCCGTCTACCTCCACGACGGGCACTATCTCCGCCGCAGTCCCCGTGAGGAAACATTCATCTGCGGTATAAACATCGTAAAGGGTGAAGGGCTTTTCCTCTGTCATTATCCCCCTTTCTTTCGCCAACTCTATCACCGTTTGGCGAGTTATACCGGGAAGAACCCCCAGATGAAGCGGTGGAGTGATGAGGTTCTTATTCTTAACGATGAAGATATTATCCCCCGTTGCCTCAGCCACATATCCCTCAATTGAAAGCATAATCGCTTCTGGCACATTTGCCTTATTCGCTTCTATCTTCGCCAAAATATTGTTGAGGTAATTTAAGGATTTAATATTCGGATTGAGGGCTTGCGGGGAATTCCTCCGAGTTGAAACGGTGATGATTTTCATTCCCTTTTTATATACCTCCTCGGGATAGATGGCTATCTTATCCGCTATTATCACAACGGTTGGCTGAGGGCATTTTTGCGGGTCCAACCCCAAATCACCTTCCCCCCTTGAGATGACAATCCTTATGTAACCATCCCTCAAGTTATTAGCTCTAACGGTTTCAATGGTTGCTTGCAGGAGTTCCTCCTCGCTAAGGGGAGGTTTAAGAGCGATGGCGTGGGCTGAATGGAAAAGCCTTTCTATATGCTCCTTGAGCTTGAAAATCCTACCGTTATAGATTCTTATTCCCTCAAAAACCCCGTCTCCATAAAGAAAGCCGTGGTCAAAAACAGAGATTTTTGCTTCCTCCTTGGGGACGAGCTTCCCATTAAGATATATGAGCATTCCGCTTCCTCCTTTTCAAGGCTTCTTGTTTTTCTCCAAGAGAGAGATGAGATACTGGATTCCTTCCTTCAGTTCGGTATGGGTGATGCTACCACCCTTGAAGTCCATTTGAAGCAGTTTATTCATCTCCTGGAGCATCTCCATCCTCGTCCTCCCGCTTGCGAACCACTCATCTATATTGCTTTTAAGCTTCGCCAACCGCACCTGTGGTATCCTTTTCACCCTTTCCTCCAACCAGTTCAAAACTTCCTCAACTGATTGGGTTCGCAAATCCTCGTTCTCTTCTCTTCCGAGCGCCTCAAACCTGTCTAGGGCGGGACGGTAATAAACGCTGACTTGGTTAGTTGAGCCGCCGGGGGTTTCATAGACAAGGGAAAAGATATAGGTGGAATCTTCTCCCTCTCCCCAGGATTGGATTTCCCAGCGGAGGTTGCCATAGGTAATCATACCCTGGAAGGGGCGTAGTCTTTCTTTGACGAGTTCAAGAAATTTATCCCATTGCATAGTTAAGATATTTTAAATTTTAAAAGGGAAGTGGTGCAAGGTCAAGAAAAAAACCTGCCCTCGGAGCTTTCGCTCCGAGGGCAGGAAAAACTTCTTCTTGGTCGTCCCTTACTTCCAGCGTGCCCAGAACCTCTCAGGGTCAACTGGGTCTATCATCTGCTGAGGGGTAGCGAACTTCACATGTCCATCGTAGAAGAGGTAGTTTGCTCCGCCGTTGTGCCTCTTCGCATCATTCCCACCAGGCCAGCCATTGAGCCAGGCATCAAAGGTGAGTCCGATGGAGGGATTAGGTCCTGTAACAACACAAGCGGAATCCGAGGCGGCGACTATCTCGGCGGGGCGGGATAGCTGGGCTTCGGACATATTAAGCGTATTAGCATTGTCCGAGGGGCTACCTGTCCAATACCAGTTGTAGCCGTAGCCTCCGTTATAGCGATGCCTTTGCTCAATGGGAACGCCTTGGTCGCTGGGGAAGGCTTCGCACTTAGCATCAGAGCCTATGCACCACCAATCGTAGTTGGCGGAAGGGCAGCGCAAAATCTGGTAGTTCTTCAGGTAGGGCTGAATGAGGACCATCCACCAGGTGCGGTAGCCAGTGTTTGGGTCCCATACATACATCGGAACGATTTTCTCATCCCAATCTTGGCTGTACATCCTCATCGCCATCCCTATCTCCTTCAGATTGCTTGTGCAGGCGGCCTTCCTCGCCATCTCTCTCGCCCGAGAGAACACGGGGAAGAGGATCGCGGCGAGGATAGCGATGATAGCTATGACGACCAAGAGTTCTATGAGGGTGAAACCTCTGCGTCTCATCTTTTCACCTCCTTTCCTTTTAGAAATTTACCGAAAAAACTTGTTTTTCCATCGCAATCTTATTTTAGATAGATTAATTATGTATGTCAAAATTTCCCATTTCCTCAAAATTTAATGGGAGCTGCTCCAATCTAAATTTTCACCTCCTGTATCCCTATTCTTACCTATCAAGCAAAGAACAGTTTTAGAGCAACAGCTCTTCATCTTTAAGATTTAAAAGGTTTTTTACCGCTACTTCTTCCCCTTCCTTCAACCATTCTTTTATTTTCTCAATCGCCTCTTCCCTTGCCTCCACCCTTACCCCTTTATCCCCTCTATGAAGAAATAGTGCCAGCCTGCGGGAAGGAATTAGCTCTATGTTCCCCTTTCCAAATGTGCAACCCGTGGAAAGTTGAACACCATCAGCTAAACATCTTTCCGGCGGTTCTATCGGGGAGAAAACCGTAGCCTTCAACCCGAAATATTTATCTCCACCCAACCTCGCCAACGCTACCTCTCCCATCCTCAAACCCAAAACGAGGAAGGGACCTAAGTGTCCGTGAAATTCCTTCGCTTTCTCTAAATCCATAGTAATTCAAAGATTAAAACTTTTTATTAAAAAGTCAAGAACTTATAGTGGTTTATTCAGGGTCTTGTTGCATAAATCCTATAAAAGCACATTTGTTTAAAATCCGGCTTTGTTGAATAAATCGAATAAAAATGTTTTCCTTACTTTCTGTAAAGCTTGA
>JBMFMH010000132.1:0-5560 GCA_049970775.1 bacterium
AATTTTTTGTTATAATTTTCTTTATGAGGGAAAAGGTCGTTAGATTTAGTGTCTCGGTTTATCCCCAACTCTTAAAGAAATTCGACGCCTTCGTTAAGCAAAGAGGCTACGCTAATAGGTCAGAGGCTTTCCGTGCCCTCTTGAAAAAGGAACTCGTTGAGGAAGAATGGCAGGAGGAAGGAAAGGAAACCGTGGGCGTTTTGACCATCGTTTATGACCACCATATGAGCGATATCGTGGAGAAACTCGTTGATGCTCAACATCATTTCCACAACCTGATTGTCTCCACACTCCATATCCACCTTGATGAGGAGAATTGCGTTGAGGCTGTCTTCATCAGGGGCAAGGTTAAGGATATTAAAGAAGTGGAGCGGGCGATTACTTCCATCAAGGGGATTAAGTTTCGCCATCTCGCCCTCGCAACTACGGGCAAGGAAATCCCTTAGCGGTTTTCCTTGTACACCCGTGGCAGTTGATGCCCGAGGGCTGTGAGTATCTCATAAGGAATCGTTCCGCTCTCCTTCGCTAATTCCCAGGCACTTATCTCTTCCTCCCCTTGTCTCCCCAATATCACTACTTCCTCTCCCAATTCAACTCCCTCGCACTCGCTCACATCAACCACCAACTGGTCCATACACACAACACCCAAAACAGGTGCCCTCTTCCCCTTCACCAAGACATTCCCCCTGTTTGATAGGGCTCGGAGAAAGCCCTGCGCATAACCTATCCCCACAACCGCTACTCTGCTTCTCCGAGGTAAAATATATGTTCTTCCATAGCTAATGCTATGCCCTGCGGGAAGCTCTTTGACCTCTATTATCTTCGCCTTGACGCTCATCGCCGATTGAAGCTTAACCACGCCGTTCTGCGCCGGGTTTATCCCATATAGGGCTATGCCAGGACGCACCATATCAAGATGCGATTCCTTAAGGGAGAAGATGGCGGCGCTGTTCGCTGAATGCTTCAGGGGTATCTTAATTCCCGCTTGTTCCAGTTTATTTATGATTTCAAGGAAGATGGCAAGCTGTTGCCTTGTGAACTCTTGGTCACTATCAGCGGAGGCAAAATGCGTATATATTCCCTCAACATCAAGATGGGCGAAATCCTTTAATTTCCGAATGAGTTCTACGGCTGAATGGGGGCTTATCCCCAGTCTTCCCATCCCCGTGTCTATCTTGATGTGGACTTTGCAGGTTTTACCCTGCCTTCCGCTTTCCTCTTCAATGAGGGGAGCGATTTTTTCGTTAGAGATAATGGGAGTGATGTTATAGTGGATGGCTTCCTTCAAGTTCTCGGGTAAGGTGGGAAGAAGGTTGACGATGGGGGATTTTATCCCTGCTTCCCTCAATCTTATTCCCTCTTCAAGGGAGGAAACGCCGAGGTAGAAATCCCCCTGCTGGGAAATGGCTTTCCCTACTTCAACAAGACCGTGTCCGTAGGCATCGGCTTTAACTACAGCCATTATTTTGACCTTTTCGCCCACGAAGCTTTGGATTTGCTTTAAGTTGTGGATAATTGCGTTTAAATCTATTTCTGCCCAGCAATAGCTCATAAATTAAATAATGGAGGCTAAAATCGCTAAAATCAACTTCTTTCTGTGGGGAGAATGTGCCATAACCCTCACTTGCCTAATCATTTGAGTCACCCACGATATCTTTAAGCGCTTGCGATACCTCCTCCCTTTTCTTAAAATACTCCCAAACTTTTCCATAGGAGGAATATTTATAATGCGGGAAATCACTTTATTCCTTGTCTTTTCCTCCCTTTTTAACATTCCTTTTAAGGAAAATCTTAAAGAGTTTCAGGCAAGGATTAAAGAGGAAAGGAAAAAATTTGAGGGAGACCAACATCGCCCCGTTTATCATTTTCTATCGCCGGCAAATTGGATGAACGACCCAAACGGCTTAATTCAATGGGTGGATGGAACATATCATCTTTTCTATCAATATAATCCCTTTTCTCCCCAACCCGCCAACATCCATTGGGGGCACGCTGTGAGCAAGGACTTGGTGCATTGGCAGGATTATCCTGTTGCCTTATCACCTTCTCCGGAGGCAGCCGACAAAGACGGCTGTTGGACGGGATGTGCGGTAAACGATAACGGAATACCAACCCTCATCTATACGGGTGTTTTCCCCGAGAGCGTTTGCATAGCGACAGGAGATAGTGAGCTGGTGAGTTTCAAGAAATACGATAAAAATCCCGTGATATCTCAACCTCCCGAGGGGATGGAGGTTACGGGCTTTAGGGACCCCTATGTGTGGAAAGAAGCGGATGGGTGGTATCTCGTTTTGGGCTCCGGAGAAAGGGGGAAGGGTGGACTTGCTCTCTTATATCGTTCAAATGACCTACGCCATTGGGAATATCTCCATCCTCTCTGTGAGGGTAAGGAGAAGGAAACCGGTTTTATGTGGGAATGTCCCAATTTCCTTTCCCTTGAAGACAAGCATATCCTCATAACCTCGCCAATTCCCCTCGGTTATCCGATTTATCTTTTAGGAAATTATGAAAATCATCGCTTAAATGTAGAGAAAATTGGCAAGGTGGATGGGTGTGAACACTCCTTTTATGCCCCTCAAGTTTTCAAAGACAGAAAAGGGAGGCTAATTATGTTTGGATGGTTGAGGGAGCTTCGCTCGGCTGAGGCACAGAAAGAAGCTGGTTGGTCGGGAGTTATGTCCCTACCTCGCCTGTTAAGCATAAAGAATGGCAAGTTATCGGTTGATGTTGTTGCGGAAGTGGAGAAGTTACGCAGAAAGCGGTTGAAATCCCTGGGGAATTTAGAGGTTAAAGGGAGCCATTTTTATCCTTTGCCCGATGTGAAAGGCGATGCTTTGGAGCTTATCTGCGCATTTCGTCCTTCATATGCGAAATCCTTCGGCGTTTGTATAAGGAGGTCGCCCGATGGAGATGAAGAGACCCTCATCGGTTATGACCGAGAAAAAGGTGCAGTTTTCATAGATGCGAGTCGCTCCTCTCTTGATGATTCCCTCACGAAACCTGTTTGCTATTCTGATTTAAAAATGAAAGGGGCACTCCTACTCCATATCTTCATAGACCGCTCAGTGGTGGAAGTGTTTGTTAATCACGAGCTCGCACTCTCCACGAGGATATATCCTACCCGCAAGGATAGCTTGGAAGTGGGTTTATTCGCTGTTGGTGGGCAAGCGAAGTTAGAGAAATTTGAAGCTTGGCAGATGGAAAATATATGGGAAAAATAGATTTAAAATCTTGCACTACTTCGTGATAGGGATGAAATTCGGGGTATTCATTTCGTAGAAGAATGGGAAATCCTCGCTATCGTTCCCTTTTTCAGCTCCACCTCCATATCTATTGGAAGAGGGAAAAGGTGCTTTTCTGTGGTGGCGATAAATACCTGCTCAATATCCCGCAAGATTTCCCCTATCTTTTTTCTCCTTTCCTCTTCCAAATCGGAGGTTAGGTCATCAAAGAGAAAAACTGGCGAGTCGCCGAGAATCCTTTTAGAATAGAGGAACTGGGCGAGGCGGAGGGAAAGAGCGAGGGTTCTCGCCTGTCCGAGGGAGGAAAAATATCTTGCATCCATATCATCAATCCCGATTTCCACATCGTCCCTCTGCGGTCCAATCAAACTCATCCCTTTCTCTCTTTCTTCCTCCTCTATTTTCCTCAAATCGTTTAAAATCTCCTCCCTCGTCTCCCCCGTTGTTTGGCTGTATCTTAGCCAAGCTTTCTCCCTTCCTTCCGTTATTTTTTGATGCATCTCTTGGAAGAAGGGAAGGAGCTCAAAGATGAACTGCTTCCTCATCTTAACAAGGATGCTTGAGAGCTGGGCAAACTCCTCGTTCCAAGGTTCCATCTCCTCTCTCGTGGCGCCCCCTTTCAACAATGTGTTGCGCTGTGCGAGCACCTTACGAAACGATGCGAGCGCATCCCTATAGCGAGGGAAAAGGAGGGAAAGCTCGTCATCAAGATAATCCCTCCTTTTCGCTGGCTCCCCTTTTATTATCTCCTTATCCTCGTCCCTATAGAGGATTGCCACAAAGCGCCCCATTGCTTCCCCCACTTTTCTGAACTTATAATCAACCTTAATCGTCTTCCCTTCCTCCCCGATATAACATTCAATTATGTAAATCCTTCCTTCCCTTGAAACCTCCCCTCTAATATAGGCTTTTCTCCCTTGTTTATTTATCAAATCGCTATCCTCCCTTGCCCGATAGGATTTAAAGAGGGAGAGAAAATGGATTGCTTCCAAGAGATTGCTCTTCCCTTGTGCGTTTCCTCCCTTGAGCAGAATTATCCCTTTTGGGAAATTCAGCTCAAGGTTGGAGAAATTGCGAAAGGAACGGAGGACTATCCTCCTGAGGAACATTAAGTGGGATGCATTGGCATAATTACATATACCCAGTCCTCGCCCTCGCCTTTCTCCATTTTCGCCGCCTGGGTTGGCTCATTTAAAGTTAGGCGAATATTTTCATCCTCAATTGCTTTCAAGCCATCAAGGAGGAATTGGACATTGAAAACATAGCTCTCGCTTTCGCCCTCCACCATCGCAGGGACCTCCTCCTGGAATCCACCCATAGCGGGAGCTTCCGCGGAGACGATTATCCTGTCTTTCTGGACATCCAATCTCACTCTCTCCATATTCTCCCTCGCCACTATCCTCGCTCGGTTTAGAGTATTCATAAAATCTTTCTTAGCGGTCATCAGCTGAACCTTCCCTTGCGTGGGTATGACTTTATCGTAGGCGGGGAACTTCCTCGTAATGGCACGGGAAACGAGGCGAAATCTGACCTCTCCTTCCCTCCTTCCCGTTATCGCTATCAGGTCGTTGTGGCTTATGATGACCTCGTCCTCGTCATCAATTATCCTTACCAACTCTCCAAATGCCTTCTCAGGAAGAAGGAATTGGAAATCCTCGCCCTCGTAGGGGAAGCGTTTAAGGGCAAGGCGTGAGGCATCAGAAGCGACGAAATTCAGATAACCGTCTTTGGCATCAAGAAGGATGCCGGTGAATTCGGGGCGTATATCCTCCTTCGCCACCGCAAAGGAAACCTTTGCATACCCTTCTTTCAATTGCTCACCGTTGAAAGAGAACTTTTTGGCAAACTCATCAGCGGGAGGTGCGGGAAACTCCTCCCTCCATACCTCCAAGACATAGCTCGTCCTCCCCGATGATATCCTTACCCTATCATCTTCAAGAAGGATTTCCACCTCTTCACCCTCAAGGGAGGAGATGATTTCCTGAAAAGTCTTTCCCTTGATGAGGAATTCCCCAATTTCTCCCTCGAAGGGAACCGCTTCCTCTATCCACATCTCATAATTTGAAGCCATCAAATGGAGTCTTCCTTCCAAAGGGAAGACATAGATGTTGGAGAGAATCGGTAGAGTTCTCTGTGAGGTGGTGAGGCGCACGACATGGTTTAGAGCTTTGGAAAGAACATCCGTTTGCAAGACAGCCATATTACTTCCTCCTTCATTTAATTTTCACTTAACTATTTTATATTCAAGTAAGGGTCTTGGCAATAGATTGTTTAATACCAAACGGCATGTCAGAATAAGTAATGACGAAAAAGGCCGA
>JBMFMH010000133.1:0-5550 GCA_049970775.1 bacterium
GATGTTAAAATCCATTTTTTCCCATACCAGCAACAAAACCTCATTTTAGATTTTGTTGCTGGTATGGACACTGGGCATTCACCTCGTGAATTGTTCCCCAATTCTAATCCTCGGATTGTTTTTTAATAACTCGTCCAACGACGATAACTCCTTTTAATGTGGAGTAAGAAACCACCGGTTAAGTCATTTTTGCAAAATCAAATTTTTTTCACATTCAAGCATAAACCCTATGAGTCGTTTTCCCCTTCATTAACCTCTATTATGCCCTTTTCCTCTGCCACTTCTATAAGGACCTTTGCATCCTCACCAGTTCCGAAGAGAGCGATTGAAGGCTCGCCTCCCTCCACGGAAAACTCCATCCGTAAATCTCCATCCGGGGAATAGAAGGAAAGGGAAGGGATGTTATCAAATACCTCTGCTTCCATCCCACCCCTGCTTTGGTCATCTAAAAGGGAAAGAGAAACGCCCCTTTGGCTCAACATCAACCTCGCTCTGGGTTCTCCAGCTTCTGAGAAAAGCAGGAGGGCGGGAATATCGCCTTCCAAAGCTAAAGCCAATTTTGGTTTTTCCCCTTTATCACGAAACACCAAGTTAACGCCACCTTCCGAAACCGATAACTCAACCGAATATCCCTTTACTCCACCGAAGCGGAAGAATTGAGCCTGGTCCTCCTTTGCGAGTTCCATTTGGGGTTCTTCTTCATCGCTGAGGAAGGCGATAAAGGAGTTATGTCCTTTCAGCCCTATCTCGCATCTCCTTCTTCCTTCCTCGTCAAAAAAAGATATAGTGGGGTCAGTTCCACGCATTCCGATTTCCGCTCTCACCCTTCTTTGTTCATCCTTGAGAAGGAAGCGGTTGGCTTCAACGATTTTCTCGCCTCTCCTTATCATTTTGACTTTTCCTCCTTTCCGAAAAGTAAATTGACTTTAGATATATTCTATGTTATATTTAAACTAAATTGAAACGATAAACCTATAAAAGAAAGGAGCTAAAAGATATGGATAAGGAAGCGGAAATGATGAAGGAGATTTGCGGACATTGTCGCCATTTTTGTGCCAGCCAAATTTATCGCAATCTTGGATATTGTAGACTACATAATGGCAGAACAGGGAAGCATTTACTTCCCGTGACGGGAGAAATCTGCGAGGAATTTTCCCCTCGCTGAAAGATTATGCCACAGCTTAGAAAGGACCCCATCACCTTTGAATGGGTGATTATAGCTGGGGAGAGGCGAGAACGCCCTCACGATTTCCCTAAAATATGGGAAAACGGCGAGCTTCCTCCTTATGACCCTAAATGCCCTTTCTGCCCGGGAAATGAACATTTAACGCCGCCGGAGATAATGGCTATTAGGGATGGGCAGGCATCTCCCAACTGGTTCGTGAGGGTTGTTCCGAACAAATATCCTGCTCTGCGCATAGAGGGAAGCACTGAGCGAAGAGGGAAAGGTATGTTTGATTATATGGATGGGGTAGGTGCACACGAAGTGATAATTGAGACCCCCCTTCATAACGCTCGCTTGTCTAGCTTGCCAACAGAGCAAGTTAAGCGAGTGCTTTTAGCCTATAAGGAACGAATCCTGGATTTGAAGAAAGATACACGCTTCGTATATATTCTCGTCTTTCGGAACGAAGGGAAAGAAGCAGGGGCTTCCCTCAAACACCCTCACTCTCAGCTTATTGCCTTACCATTCGTTCCTCACGAGGTTGTTTTGGAAATAGAAGGAATGAGGCGCTATTATTCCTTTCGTGAAAGGTGTCCGTTTTGTGATATGGTGAAAGAGGAGCTTTCCTTCGGGGAGAGGGTAGTGGCGGAGAGCGAGAATTTCCTTGCTTTTGAACCCTTTGCCTCAAAGTATCCCTTTGAAACCCTTGTTCTTCCCAAGCGTCATCATCCGTCCTTCGCTGAGGAACCAGAATATCTGCTTGAGGAATTTGCCTCTTTCTTAAAAGATGTTCTAAGCCGACTTGACAGGGCGCTTCAGAATCCCCCTTATAATTACACCATCCACAGCATCCCTCTCCAAGGTTTCGTTGATGGTGGTTTCCATTGGCACTTGGAGTTAATACCTCGTATCACAACCCCAGCAGGTTTTGAATTAGGCAGTGGTATTTATATCAACCCTGTTCCTCCTGAAGAGGCAGCTAAAATTTTAAGGGAAATTTAGAAAGGAGGCTTTCTAAATGGAAAAAAGGAAGCTCGGCAACACCGATATGGAGGTAACAATCGTTAGTTTTGGCGGCATCCCCATAATCAATAAGGATTATGACTTGGCTATAAAGACCGTAAGGAGAGCTTATGAATTGGGAATAAATTATTATGATACCGCTCGTGCTTATAACACAAGCGAGGAGAAAATCGGGGATGCCCTTAAGGATGTCAGAGATAAGGTCTTTTACGCCACCAAGACCCATCTTCGTTCAAAGAATGAAGCGGAAAGGCACATTCAAGAAAGCTTGAAAAACCTTCGCACTTCCTATATTGACCTTTATCAAATCCATAGCGTTGACGATATTCATACTTTGGATAGAGTTATGTCCAAGGATGGGGCTCTTCCCGCTTTAGAGGAGGCGCAAAAGAAAGGGTATATAAGATATATTGGGATAACTGGGCATAGAGCGGAGGTCTTGATAGAAGCGATAAATCGCTATCCATTCGCAACTGTGATGTCTCCCTTGAATTTTCTTGAGCAGAGCCATGCTGCCAACCTTCTTCCTCTTTGCAGGGAGAGGAATATAGGCTTTATAGTGATGAAGCCGTTTGCGGGGGGGTCATTGGTTACAGCTGATAAGGATGTTCAGGCACTGGTGGGAGCGAAGAGCTCGGCGGAGATGGCGATGCTTTCTGTGAAATTCACCCTTTCTTTCCCCGGTGTATCGTGCGTCATTCCTGGTCTGGGCAATCCCCAGGAAGTAGAGGAGGCGGTGCGGGCTGGGGAGGAGTTCGGGGCTTTAAAAGAGGAGGAGAGAAAGATATTTGAGCGGTTAAAATCGCTTCTCGTTGAGCCTTTCTGCAGAGGATGTGGCTACTGTCTCCCTTGTCCCCAGAATATTGATATCCCTGCCATCCTCCGTGCTCTATTATACGCAACGAGGTTTAATTTGATGGAAAGGGCGAAGAATATGTATGCTCAACAAAGCGTTAAAGCGGATTCCTGTGTCCAATGTGGCGTTTGCGAGGAGCGTTGCCCCTACAAGCTGCCTATAAGGGAGATGCTTAAATCAGCGAGCTCCCTTTTATCCTCTGGATGAAATAAGAGCTCCTTGCTTAAAACTCGGCGAAGGGATTTTGGGAAAAATGGTTTAGGATGAGTAATACGCATAAAAGGAAGGGGACGAGAACGAGTTCTTTTGGCTCTCCGGGAAGAATTAACCACGATTCAACCCCCTTTTATTCCAGTCGGCTGTATGAAGGGCTTCCTAAGGAAGAACAATTAAAGTATGTCGAAAACCCCATTCCCGAACACCTCTTGGATAGGATTTTCTGCAAAACAAGCGAAAATATGGAGGAACTGCCGGATAACAGTGTCCATCTTATGGTTACCTCTCCACCTTATAATGTGGGGAAAGAATACGATAAAAACCTTACCCTTGAGGAATACAGGGAATTCCTCAGAAGGGTATGGCGGGAGGTGAAGAGGGTGCTTGTGCCGGGAGGAAGAGCTTGCATAAACATTGCCAACTTGGGAAGAAAACCCTATATCCCGCTTCATTCCTTTATCATAGAGGATATGTTGGAATTGGGATTCTTGATGAGGGGTGAAATAATTTGGAACAAAGGAGCGAGCGGGAGTCCCTCCACTGCTTGGGGTTCCTGGTTATCGGCGAAGAATCCCATATTGCGTGATGTTCACGAATACATTCTCGTGTTTTCCAAGGGAATGTTCACGAGGAGGACGCCTTCAAGCAGGAGAAGCACAATTAATAAAGAGGAGTTTTTGGAGTTCACGAAGAGCGTTTGGACATTTCCCGCTGAGCCGGCAAGCAAGATAGGGCATCCAGCTCCCTTTCCCGTGGAGCTTCCTTATCGCCTGATTCAACTTTACACATTTGAAGGAGAGATTATTTTAGACCCGTTTATGGGGAGCGGGCAGACGGCGATAGCAGCGCTGAAAAGCGGAAGGCACTTTGTTGGCTACGAGATTGAAGAGGAATATGTGAGGCTAGCGGAGAAGCGAATAAACGAGTTTATCGCTAAGCGAAAACCCGCCTTATTTTGACTCCTTCCGAAAGAAATCCTGCTATTGCTTTCTTAGGTTTCCCCTCCTTCCTCTAGGGTAGTTTGGATGGAGCTTTTCTCTGAGGAGCAGGTTCATCTAGAGGAATTCCATCAAGGGCTGGCTGAATGCTTTTCACATCCAATCCGAACCTTTTAAGGATTGTAGGGGCTATATCTGCTCTATCTCCGTTGCGTGAGATGTTCCTGTCATTCGTTGCCAGAAATACATAGGGGGCATAACTATGGGTTGTTTTCCCTTCATCAAACCCGTGGTCAGCTGTAACATAGATAAGCGTGTCGTTATAAATACCGAGTTTTCTCAATCGTTCAATTATCTTTCCCAGCCACAAGTCGCAGGACTTAATCGCATCGCTGTATTCAGGGGAGTTTTCCCCGTATTTGTGTCCCGCTGTATCTGGGTCAGCGAAGTGAATAAAAATGAAAAATCTTTCCTGGGCGTGCTTTTCAATCTCCTCAAGCGCTCGCCGTCCCACATTTGCATTTACACCAAGTCCGTTTACAAAGAGGTCCATTGATTTGCTCGCATTGAACCAGGGTTTAGCTGGTATCTCAACGAATTTCTCGCCGTTTTCCTCCACGATTTTCCCTTTCTCGGGTGGGCGTTTCCCCAGCTCTTTTGCCCTCTGTTTTTGCTTGAGCCAGCGTTGATAAGGAATTCTGCGTGGTGGGTCATTGTCAACATTCCCCTTTTTGCCAACGATTGCAGCAGTGAAGATATTTGAGGGACCGAAGAAGCTTTCAAGTCGTTCAAAAACGGAATAGCCTTCCGGTATCGCCTGATAGCGAGAGTTGCTATATACGCCTGTTTTTTCCGGGGCATAACCAGTGAGAATCTGCGTCCAACCCGCTTTAGTATCCGTTGCGCCAGTTGTTATATCAATATCAACCAGCTTCCCTTCCTTAACCAGTGAGGCGAGATTGGGAAGTTGGTTCTGAGAAAGCAGCTCTTTTAGATGGTCTCTCTGAACGCCATCCCAACCTATGAGGAGCACGCTCAGCGCTTTGGGGAAAGCAAAAGCAGAAACGAACAAACAAAATATCAGATAGAGAAGCTTACTTCTCTTCAATTTTCATCACCTCCTTAAATAATGACGAAAAAAGGCATACAAGGTTTAAAAGTTTGGGCTTTGTGGAATAACTCCAATAAAAACATATTTTCTTCAATTTCTCTAAACCTTGAATAGCTTAGGTTGCATAAAATAAGAAAATTCTTTAAAAAGAATACATTTCAAGTTTTTTCAGGCTTTGTTGCATAATTCAAAAAGAGAGGAAAATAGCTTATGTTCCTCCCTATTTACTACCAGTAAATGG
>JBMFMH010000134.1:0-5503 GCA_049970775.1 bacterium
ATATTGACTAAATTTTTTCCATTGTTTAAAATTGAAATGAAAGGAGGAAATATAATGAGATTGAGGATGCTTTTAATTATCTTGTTAGTTCTTGTGGTTTTGGCGGGAATTGTATGGTGGCGCTGGGGAAAATATGTCTTTCTTGAAGCTAAGAGAGAAAAAGTTATAGCGATGATGACGGAGGGGCACATTCCACCTGAGCAGATGCCAAAGCCATTGGGAAATCCAAAGGCAAAAGTTGTCGTGGAAATAGTTGCGCCTCCCTATGCTTGCCACAATCGGGAACTAATACAGTTGGCTAAGGAGCTTGCGGAAAAATACCCTGATAAGCTTTACATAAAATTCACAGCTTCTCCACCAATTGGTGCTGCTGCTTGTTTAGGTGTGGTGATCAATGGGAAGCAAAAGTTTCAAATTGGGGAACGGATGGTTGAATTGCACGGACCCTTTATGCCCACACGAGTTGCAGGTGCTAGTGGCGGTTACACTAAAGAGGATATTGAATCTGCTTTGCAACAGGAAATAAAGAAAGCTTACAAAAAGTAGCATTTATTCAACTGAAGAGCTTCCTAGTATAGATTCCTCTAAGGGAGTTGAAGAAAGTCAAGCACCAGAAAATTACAAGCAACCAAAACAAAATATACCCAAAATCGTCAACAAGAGAGAGATTGAAAAAGTTAGCCAAACTATGGGATGCCAAAACATAAGCCCCTAAGGGAAATGTAAATGACCACCAGCTCAATGCAAAAGGCAGGTTTGCCCTTTTTATGTAAAGGATGGTAACTATCCCTGCTATGAGAACCCACCAAATGCCAAAGCCCCACAGGATTAAACCCATTATCCCGAAGGTTTCCTTTGAGGTTAGGAAGGTGGTGTTTTTAATCAGGTTGAGCAAGGAAACAGTGCCCGCACCGATTGGTCCAAGATTTATCCAGAAAGTGGGAATTAAATTGCTCGGTAAAGGGTGATGTAAAATAAATCTATAGAAAGTTAACGCCAATAGCGATAACCAAAGGAAGAACCCTGCGCCCCAGGCAAAGTAATTCAATGCCAATAACAGTTCCCAAGTTAACCCCGAAAAATAAGGAAGAAGTAACGCCCCACCAATTGGAATAACTATTAGACCAACGGGTGGGATAAACCAAGCGGGATTGATATGGTCTATTTGAACATGCCTACCCTCGAAAAGAATCAAAGGAATTAATATAGCAAAAGAGATAGTTAATAGAGCACCTGCAAACCAGATAACAAACCCGGCTTTTGCATTATGGAGAAGGGAAATCTCGCCTGCACCAATTACCAAAAAACCTATTCCAAGCGTGGCATAAAATTGGGTTGTTATAGGATGGTTAAGGTCGCTTAAAGCTCGGTTTGGATAAAATATCCATCTTAAGACCCAGGGTATGAATAATACAAAAGCCCAAATTATGTTAAAATAGAAAAGGATAAAGGACAAAGGCTTCAAAAAAGGCAAAAATCCCGAGTAAGCATTGCAAGCTAAAGCCAAAGCGCCTGTTCCCATCACGCTGGCAAACCAGGCGGGCGAAAAATTCTGCACGATTGTGCTTAGGTTTCTTTGCGCTACCTTTTCCATCTTATCACTTCCTTGAATATTGGTAAAAGCATAAGTAAGTTAACGATTAATAATTATAATATTTTATACAAAAATAGGCAAATTTTTCGCAGAATTAATCTTACGGAAAAGGGCGATTTTATCTCATTAGCCTACCGCAGACACCCCTTTAGCCGTGCTTTTCCATTGAGGGGTTTTCCTTTAGAATACCTCAACAATTACTTTTTTTCATTGTTGGGATGGTGATTGCTTCGCTATCGCTTGCCACCCCTTTCTATGAAAGGGGAATTAAAAGGCGAAGATGTGGAGTATCTCCGAAATAATTCCTCTTGTGGTAAAGAGGGGTGCCGAGCGAAGCGAGGCGGGGTATCTGAGGATGACTCCCCTTTTATTAAAAGGGGTGCCCCAAAAAGAGATTGTTTCGTCGCTTCGCTCCTCGCAATAAATGATACGAGCTCAAAGGCTCATGCGAGTGCATGCCCCTTTGATTCATTATTCCTCCCAATTATATCACAAAAACATTACCCATCCCAACAATGACGAAGAGCAAGATACCCCGTCAGGCTACAGCCGATGCTCCTTCTGATAAGTTGAAAATTCTAGTTATTTGAAACACTGCTCAAATATGGAATCTATCTCACGAATATTTTCCCTACATTTGCAACCTTGTGTTCCCGCATTAGGTTTGGTTGCATAAATCCTGTAAAGCGATGACCGCTCTCGGTTCATATAAAACGAAGAAAATTCCATAAAAAACCCAGAATTACCCCAAAAATTTCCTTATGCGAGCAGATTGAACGATTAGCTCTGCTATTTGCTCGTTTCTTTGTTCATTTTTCAATATATTTATAATACGAGAGGTAATCTCCCTATGTTCCTCGTTCAGTTGAAAATCAAATAGCTTGAGCGCCTTTTCTACATCCTCTTTTATCTTCGCTGGGAGAATAGTCAAAACATCCGGATTATAGTAGGCGAGGGCGTCTCGCATATCCTCAAGGAAATTCTCCCAAGGATAATTTTCCTTGATAATCGCCAAGTCCTCTTTCTCAAGGCAATGGAGACCCAAAAGCTCGGGAGGTAGACCTATTGAATAGAGACTGGCGCAAAAGCCAATCGCCCTTGGAAGCTTGATGTTCCCTATCCCTCTCGCATAACCGAACAAACCGAAATGCAGCTTTCTCAACCTGCGCCTGGGAACAAAGGGCGAGACCTCCTCTATCAAGGGGACGAGTTCAGGAATTTGCTCCTGATAAGCCCTCGCCGATTTCTCCCCCAACTCAATGCTTCTGCGTTCATCTACCTCCATTGGCTCTCCTCTTTTTGCCGAGTTTATCTTCTTGATGGCTTTCCTCACTAAATCCTTTGGCCAATCGTATTTAAATGAGGATTGGAGGGTAAAGGTATGGCAGGAAGCATATCCCTTTAGCATGCTATCAACATTGGTTGGCTTGAAGTTTCCCCTGAAAGGGGCGGAGCCAACGCCGAGAATGGGATAAATCGGCACCTTCGTCCTTTTCTCTAGGCGATATAATCTTTGCAATGCGACATTAAGAAACAGAACGCTTGAGAGGTTACTGTAGTTCAGGGCAGGGTCAGAACGACCAAGAAAAACCCTCATATACTCCAGGTCCTTCCCCCTCATAAACTCCTCAACTATCCTGTCGCAGTTCAGGAGCGAATCTTTATCCTCAAACAGGGGTATAATGCCTATCCTTTGGGGTTGGAAATCTCCCAACCATTCCTTTATTAAAAGGTTATCCTGGGGAAAAGCTTTCATAGAGGCTTGACCCGAAACGCAATTGCGATAGTATGCCTCAAGGCGATTTAACTCCTCCACCGATGTCGTCATCGGAAGGATTATCTCAAAAACAGGGATAACTTCTCTGCGGTAAAATATCCTCGCAACGAGGGAGGAGTAAATTATATTATGGAGGATTTGAGGCAATCTAGCTCCATCCACTGGCTCAACGCTTGGATTTGGCACACGAGGCGTTAGAAATAATTTCTCCCCAATGGTATTTTTTCTAAAGAAATCCTCGTATCTTGTGAGGAGTTTTTCAACGACCAAAGGGTCAACTTCCTTCCCTTCCCAATCCCACATCTGTTCTTGGCAGCCGAGCTCGCTATAGGCATAATAAGCCTCCAAGATTTCTTCTTCTCCAGTGAAAACATCTCCTGCGGCGAAATCCGGCATCCTTGCGTTGTCAGGGTGTTGAGTGCTCATTGTTCTTGGGACAATTCTTTTTCGCTTAAGCAAGTTATCGCCTCCTTTACAACTAAATGGCTAAATCCATAATCATCATCAAAACGAAGCCGATTATTAAGCCCAACATAGCCAGGTGAGCGTTTGCCTCAGAATGGAATTCTGGAACGAGGTCCTCCAATATCACGGTTAACATTGCGCCACCTGCGAAACCCATCACGTATGGCAGAAGCGATTTCGCGCAAATAATGCCCAAGACAGCTAAAAATGCCCCTATGGGCTCAATAAGTCCCGATAATTGACCATACCAAAAGCTTTCCCATCTACTTAATCCCTCCCGCCGCAAGGGAAACGCCACCGCAATACCTTCTGGAAAATCTTGGATTCCAATGCCGAGGGAAAGGGAAACGGTTGCAGGAAGGGAAGCAACCTCCGCGCTCACCGCTGAGGCGGCGAAGCCAACCCCAACTATTATACCCTCTGGGAGGTTATGAAGGGTAACAGCCAATACTAAAAGGAGGGTCTTATGCCAGCTTGTGCTTATCCCTTCTTCTGTTCCTTGAGGGGCACCGATATGGAGGTGGGGAACAACAAGGTCCAAGAATCTCATAAAAGCCCAACCGATGACTAAACCAAGCGAGGCAGGAAGCCAAGCGGGAAGCTTGCTCTCCCTGGCGATTTCCACGGACGGAAGGAGAAGAGACCAAAAAGTTGCCGAGAGCATAACTCCGGAAGCGAACCCAAGCATCGTATCCAGAACTTTTCTATTGAGGTTCTTGAAACCAAATACAACGCTGGCACCTAAAGCGGTGAAGAACCAGTTCAGTGAAGCCATCAAAGTGGCTTGCCAAATTGGGTTGAGATGGATGAACCAATCCTTCATTTGTATATATTTTTGATAAATTTTGAAGAATCGGCAAAATTATTTTCCTCAATGAATAATTTTGGCTATAATATTATTAGGAATGTTCCTTTTTCTTTTTCTCATTTACAGCTTCCTTCCAATACTAACCGCAAACCAACCCCTCCCTTACCCAGTGGAGGAGAATGTTCCCATTTTAATGTATCATCACATAAGGATACCGCCTGCTGGGGCTAAGCGAATAGAGAGAATCCTTACGGTTACCCCAGAGGATTTTCTGAAACAAATGCAAGTATTATACAATGCCGGCTACAAAACCATTTCTTTAAAGGACCTCTTTAAGCGAAATTGGAAGAAGAGGTTCATCATCACATTTGACGATGGTTATAAGGATGTTATCCAGGAGGCTTACCCGATATTGGCGAGTTTTGGTTTCAAAGCGACCGTCTTCGTTATCGTAAACGAGGTTGGCAAACCAGGGCATCTCACCTGGTGGGATATCAAGTTCTTGGAGTCGCAGGGATGGGAGATAGGTTCCCACACTTTGACCCATAGAAATCTCTGCCATCTATCCACCCTTGACCAATGGAAGGAAATATATGAGAGCAAGAAGATATTGGAGGAAAGGCTCGGTCATCCGATATATTTTTTCTCCTATCCATCAGGAAGGTTCAACGAAGGTGTGATAAATTTATTGAAGAAAGCGGGCTATCTAGGGGCTGTTACCACCATTCCAGGTAAGATAAACAGGCTAGAGGATATCTACAAGCTTAAAAGAGTGCGTATCAATGGCGGAACCCCCTTGAGCTATTTCAAAGAGAAAGTGCTGGGAGAGAACAACAAACCCTTGAAAATCCTCCACCCT
>JBMFMH010000135.1:0-5364 GCA_049970775.1 bacterium
ATCGCTCCCCGCCCCTAAAATTGGCAGCGTTTCATTTAATCAGAGTTTCTATCTGTTTTGTTGCTGGTATGAGAAAAAATTAAGTAAACATCCTGCGCTACTTTTTAATCGTGATGAATGCCCGGCATTCATCACGAGAATTGCTTGCCATCCCCGATATACCCCTTTTAGGGTGAGGAGAGAAAATAGAGGTGGGGCCTTTCTTGAGCATCAAATTTTTTCCCATGGATGCATAAACCCTATAAAAGCACATTTGTTTAAAATGCTGTAAAGCTCTAACTGTGCTCGTTTCAAATAAAACAAAGAAAATTACAAAAATATGGACAGATTCATCTCATTTCTCCATTTAACTTTTCTAATCTTCACACTTCTTCAATTTTTCCCTCTATCGCTCCAGCTGTTGGTTGTAAACTGAGAGGAATAAAAGATGTTTTCCACTCTTTCTGAATTATGCAACAAAACCAAAGAAGGCTTTAAGCAACAAGACCTTTCTATGTTTAACTTCCTCCAACTTCCTAATCGGGATGAATGCCTAATATTCATCCAGAGAAGCTCTCTTTCTTCCAAATCAAATTTTTTCATAGAGATGCCTTAAATCAATATCGATGGATATTGGGCTTTGTCCAGCGGAGGATGCATCTTGCCTACGATGGAAATAAAGGTGTTGCTACCTCTATGAGGCAAAATTTAAAAGAGCTGGCTTTTTGTCTATATAAGGCAAATTCATTATAATTTTCTCGTGTTGAGATTGTATCAGAGATATTTGATGAGCGAAATGGTTGTCCCTTTCCTTGGAGGGGTAGGAATATTCGCGGTTATCTTGGTCGGGAATCTCATCTTTATGCTCATCAATCCCCTTGCCCAGAGAATAATCACTCTCTCCGATTTATGGAAGCTCATCCTCTATAAGCTCCCTTCCTTCTTAACCCTCTCAATACCTCCCGCCATCCTCTTTGCTTCCTCCTTAGCCGTGGCAAGATTGGGGAGGGAGGGTGAGACAACCGCTATGCGTATGGCAGGTTTGCCCCTCCGAAAAATATTCTTACCCTTCCTCATCGCCGGTCTATTAGCTAGCCTCTTTTCCTTCCTCATTAATGAGGAGCTCGTGCCAAAGGGAAATAGGAGGGCACAGAAAATCCTTCAAATGGTTTGGTTTGGACAAGCAACTCCCATTCCCCTGGAAAGAGTTTTCTTTCAAAGCGATAAATATACCTTTTATATTGATAGAGTGGAAAGGTTTGGGGAGGAGGTTAGGCTCTATAACATATTGGTTATGGAGGTGCAGGGGAATCGCTTTCCCAATCTTTACACTGCTTCAAGAGGAGATTGCCAGCGAGAGAGCAAGGTCTGGAACCTTTACGATGGCATTCTCCACCAGCTTGATGATAAGGGATTCGTGAGGCAGGAGGTGAAATTCGACCATGCGGAGCTTTCCCTTGAGCGTCCCTTTCAGGATGTCTGGCTCACACATAAAACTCCCGAGGAGATGAATGCGAGGGAATTGCTAAGGGAGATAAGAACATGGCAGAAGAGCGGAGTGAAGGAAGTAGGGGTTATGCTTATGGAATTTTATACGAAGTTCGCGATACCCTTTGCCTGTCTTATTCTGGCCCTCATAGCGCCTCCCTTTGCGCATCGTTTCTCAAGAAGGGGTGGGAGTATGGGGGGTTTTTTGATTGCAATCCTTTTGTTTTTCATTTATTATAACGCATATCTTCTATTTAGGATGCTGGGGGTAAATCATCTTTTGCCCCCCTTCTTAGCTGCCTGGGCACCCAACATCGTTTTCGGTGCCTTTGGATTATATCTTTATCTTAAAGAGTAAGGAGGAAGAAGATTTTGCTGAAAAGGAAGATATTGCTATTTTCTCTTTTTTCTTTCCTGCTTTTATCGGGCTGCGGCAACCTGTGGGATTGGCTTGGCTTTGACCATAGCAGCGCAACAACTCCAAGCGGGGAGAGAATGTGGACTGTTATGGTCTATATCGCAGCGGATAATAATATGGGCGATGTCGCCCAATACAATATCAATCAAATGGAAAGCGTTGGTTCGGATAGAAACATAGCGATTCTTGTGCAATGGGATTCGGGAAAGTGGTGCAATAGGTATTATATTCAAAAGGATGATAATCCCCAAAGCATCACCACGCCACCGGTGGTTTCTATGCCCGACCAAAATACGGGCGACCCCGATGTCCTCGCTGATTTCATCAAATGGGGGGTAAAAAACTATCCGGCAAAACATTACGCTTTAATTCTTTGGAATCATGGCTCTGGCTGGAAGCCCCTATTGAGAAGGGTCCAAATAAGAGCAATTTGTTTTGATGACTCCAGCAACGATGCCTTGAACACGGATGAATTGAGAAAGGCGTTGGAAAAGGCGGGGGTTAAGATCGACCTTCTGGGAATGGACGCCTGCCTTATGCAGATGGTTGAGGTGGCAACAGAGGTAAAGGATTGGGTGAATTATGTTTGTGCTTCCCAGCAGGACGAGCCCTGGGATGGTTGGGATTACGCCGATTTTTTAGCTTCACTTCAACAGAATCCCACGATGGATGCCTCCCAGCTGGGCAAGGCGATAGTGAGTACCTATCTAAATTATTACGAAAAAAGTGGCTTGCAAGTTACCCTATCCCTAATCGCTACCTCCCAATTGAAGGATTTTGCCTCCGCCATAGGTTCACTGGGAGATAAGCTTGCTTCCCTTTACCCATCCAGCTCTATTGATTCGGTGATTCAATCGGCGCAGAGCTTTTCCGACCCCGATTATAAAGATGTTTTCCATTTCGCTCAATTGGTGAAGGACAAAGTTCCAGCAGCGGGAGCGGAGGCTGAGATGGTGTTAAGCCTTAAAAATCAAGTTGTTCTGGAAAATGGGCAGCTGAATATGCCTAATGCTCAGGGTCTTTCAATTTACTTATCAAAAAGTTCTTTCTCCAATTACAAAAATTACTATACCGCTCTCTTGTTCGGGCAACTTGCAAAGGGCTGGATAAACTTCCTCAATAAGCTCAATGGGCTTTGAAAGGAGGTGTGGCTAAATGAGGAAAGCAATCATCATCTCCGTTTGCCTCCTCATCTCTTTGTTTTGCTCAGCTGAGGAAAAGGTTTTCCTTAAGCGTGTGGGGAACGATTTGTATATGGGAGGTAAGCCCTTTCGGATTATAGCGGTAAATAAATTCGACCTTTTCCTGCGTTTCCTTGCGGGTGGGGAGGAGAAGCAGCAAGCGATAAAAGCTATTGAGGAAGCAAGCAAAGAGGGTTTCAGGGTGATTCGTTTTTCCGGTGTTGGATACTATCCGAGGGATATGCGTCATTGGGCAAGGGAGAATATTTACTGGCAAGCATTTGATGAATTAGTCGAGACCTCCAAGAGGAACGGTGTCTATCTCATTCCTACCCTTAATTGGAACATCTACCTTTTCCCCGATATGGCTGGGGAGTGCGTTCAGGATATGTTGAAAAATCCCGATTCCCGCTCCCGCCAATATCTTTGGCTCTATACATATCAAATTGTCTCCCGGTATAAAGATGACCCCACGATTCTTTTCTGGGAACTCACCAACGAGATGAACCTCTCAGCTGACCTCGCCTTTATGAACCCTTACGGCTTCTCTAATGGAAATTGGGTTGAGCTTGGCACTTCCTTTATGCGCCTGCGGCGCGACCATTTCACTACCGATGAGATGATTCCCTTCATCCGGGAATGGGCTCAATTCGTTAAAAGCCTTGATAAAAATCACTTGATAGGCAGTGGATTTTCCATACCTCGTGCTTCTGCTCAACATCTGCGCCTCGCCAAAGGTAAGGGCGATTGGACGCAGGATAGCGTTGAGGAATTTGAGGTTTATTTAAGAGATGTCCATCCCGACCCTGTTGATTTAATCAGCATTCATTTCTATCCCCGGGATGGGAATCTTCGCTTTGGGAACAAGGACGAGAACTCTGCAGAGGTTTTGGAGATAGTAAAGAAGGTGGCGGATAGAATTGGCAAGCCAATCTATATCGGCGAGACGGGGGATGACTATGGGAAAAATCCTTCCTCCGTTTTTCTAAGGAATGTTTTCAGGGAAGTTGTTAAATTAAACATTCCCATAACCCTAGTTTGGAATTGGATGAGTCCGAATGACGCCTACGATGTTAGTCCTGAAAGAACCCCAGCTATAGTTTCAATGATGAAAGAGGCAAACGAATTGTTCAGCAAGTAAATCGGAAATAGATTTACAAACCTCGCTTTTGAATTTATATTTCACCTTGAGGTGATATCTATGCTCAAAGTTGGCATCGCTGGATTGAGAAGGGGACATTCCTATTTTCAGGTCTTCAGTCACCTTCCCGAGACAGAGGTATACGCTGTATGCGACCCCGATGAGGAGCTCCTCAGCTCCTACGAGAAGCAATACAACATAAAGAAACTTTATAAGGATTTCAACGAATTCATAGAGGATGACTTTGATATCGCCGTTATATGTTCCCCCCTTCCTCTCCATTACCAGCAATCGGTCTCAGCATTGGAAGCGGGAAAGAATGTGCTTTGCGAGGTAACATCCGCAACGACTATTGAGGAGTGTGAGAGCTTGATAAAAACGGTTGAGAGGACGAAGAAGAAATATATGCTAGCGGAGAATTACAACTATATGCCGTTCGTTGAAAATTGGAAGAAGATAATAAAAGAAGGATTGATAGGTAAAATCGTTTATGCGGAGGGGGAATATGTCCACGATTGCAGGTCCTTGATGAGAGATGCAAAGGGAAATCTGACCTGGCGTGCCTCCCTCATTCCCATCCTCTATTGCACCCATAACTTGGGACCCCTTCTTTACTTAATGGAGGATGCTTGCACATCCGCAATTGGGCTATCAACGGGGGTGAATGTGGCTCCCGAGCTTGGGGCGGCGGATATGAATGTTGCGATATTTGAGACGGAGAAGGGAGCGGTAATGAAGTTCCTCGCTGGTTTCTCCATCGCTAAGGAACCTATGCACCTTTTCTTCTCCATTTACGGCACCAAGGGCTTCTTGGAGACCGACCGCTACAATTGGGCGACCCATACTTATCTCTACACGGAGTGTGTCCCCCACCTTCAAGGTTACATATCCATCAACTCCCCTATAACTCATCCAAACGCTCCGAGGGAGGCGCTTTTGGGAGGGCATGGGACAACGGAGTACTTCCTTGCAAGGGATTTCGTGAGGAGCATATTAGAGGATACGAGACCGCCGATAGATGTTTATGAGGCTGTGAAATACACCATTCCCGGTATATGTGCGGCGATGTCCATTGAGGAAGGCGGAAGGAAGATTGAAATTCCCAAGCTTTGGTAAAATTATTTTGTTGGCATTGTTGAATAATTCCGAAAAAGAAG
>JBMFMH010000136.1:0-5284 GCA_049970775.1 bacterium
ATACAAAGTATTGACAGGATGAGGTTATAGCTTATAATACTTTTAATATGAAAAACATCTTTGAGAAAGAGTTCCTTTATTCGTTAAAAACGCTCGCATTTTGTCACTATTATAAGGTCCCTTCCCCTCCACCCCGCAGCCGTTTCACCCGCTTCTATACCCCTCGTCCCTACGATTTCTTCCTCCTTAAAGATGGCATTTTCTGCGCTATTGAACTAAAATACACCAACAAGGAAAGCTCCTTCCCCCTAAATAAGTTCAAAAAATATCAGATAGAAGCTTTGAAGGAAGTCAAACGATATGGTGGATTGGCAATCGTTGTTATCAATATTAGACAGAGGAACCCGAGAAATATCTCCGCCTACGCCTTTGATATTGAGGAGATTGAAAGCCTCTACCAAAACGGGAGAGCTTCCATCCCCAAGGATTATCTTCTTTCCGGCTATAAACTATTGAGGGAAAAACCCGAAGGGAAGAGGTATATCTGGCGAATTGACCTCCTATTCCAACATTTCCTGCAAAGAAATGCATTGCCCGCATTGCTATAGGGAAATAGAAAAAGGGTTGCTTTACTGTCCCCATTGCGGAGGGGAGACAAATTCTCCCCTGGAAGACTGTCTTGATAGGGCGTTAAAACTCATTGAAGAAGAAAAAAATAAGGAAGCAATGGATTTCCTCAAGGAAGTAGTTGCACGCTTTCCTCAAAGCGCCTCCGCTCATTCCCTTCTCGCCTCTCTATACGAGGAAGCGAAAGATTATCCCTCCGCCATTCGCCATTATCGCCAGGCAGTGGAATTAAATCCACAAAGCGAGGCGGAAAAAAGGAAATTGGAACTTCTCACTGGGGAGAAATTCACCCCTTCTCGTATCCCCCTACTGCAACCCGCCCTTGTGCTTTTGGGAATCCTCTTCATCGTCCTCATAATCTCCTCTATCCCGAGAAAAAAAGCAAGCATCATTCCTCTAAACAATCAACTCACGAACCAATTCTCTTTCCCTTTTTACAATCAACCCCAAATGTTTTATCCTTATTATTCCAATCTCCCCCAAAGCGAAAATGTAGCCACCCCACTCACCACCTCCCCTACTCCTTCTCCTGAAATCTCTCGCCCTCCCATAAGAAAAACTCCGACCAATAATAAACCTATTCCTGAGAACCGCTCAGGGGAGCAGCAATTCCCCACAACGAATATAATCATTCAACAAACCTCACCACCTCCCATTGTGAATCAGCCAACGGAGCGGAAGAGCAAAATCTTCGTTAGCGTAAAAAAGGTTCCACCTTCCTTTGAAGAACTTTATTCCCAAGGGATTCAAAAGCAAAAGGAAAAAGATTTCCTTGCGAGCGAGAGGCTTCTCCGCCAAGCCCTGGAGCTCGCCCCTAGAGATAAAAAGGGGGAAATCCATCTCTTCTTGGCGATTTCTCTCAAGGAGCTCGGCAGATTGAAAGAAGCGAGGGACGAATTCGCCTCCGCCGAACAGCTTCTCGCCTCTCGCAACGACCCTTACTCTCAACAGCTACTCCAACTTGCAAAGGAAGGGAGGCGATTCTGTGAGGAAAGGCTTTAAGATTCTCCTTCTCATCTCGCTCCCCCTTTCCCTCCTCGCTAAAGACCCCGTATCCCTACTCCTCATCCCCCTTTCTCCCTGGGAGAAAGCAGGCGGATTGGAAGCAGCTTATACTGCTACCCAGAGCATTCGCCAAATCCTTATCTCCTCGGGTTGGTTCTCCGTCATTTTATACAATCAATATTCTCCTGAGATAACGCAGGCTTTGGATAAGGGATTAATAAAGGATATAGAAGCTGATAATCCGGAGAAAAACCCTCTTAAACTGGGGGAAATATTTGGAGCAGACATAGTTCTTTGGGGAAAGATAACCAACATAGGTGAGAAGGAGGAGCCGCCTCAGGCTAGCGTGGAAATGGAGATAAATATCTTGGAGGTGAAGACGAAGGCGAGGGAAAACTTCAAATTGAAAGGCGAAGCAAGGGGAGAGGAAAACACAGCCAAGAATGTCGTATTGGAGAGGGCGATTCTCAGCGCTTGCTATTCCCTACAGGATAAGTTGATTGGAAGGGAAATAGGCAATATCTCAGAGGAAAGGCAGAAACAAGCAATTGATTTATTAGAGGTGGGGAAAAAGCTAATTGAGGAAGGTAAAGAGATGGAAGCAATAGGGAAATTGGAGCAAGCCTCTTTAATAGACCCAGGCAATGAGGAGGTATATCTTCTTTTGGGAAATTGTTATCTGAAAATCGGAGACTATCGCCGAGCGGATAGGCAATTCCGCATTGCTTTGAGTTTAAATCGGCGTGATGAAAGAGCATATATAGGGTTGGCGAAAGCTCTAAAAGGGAGAAATTTAGACAGCGCAGCTATTGCCCAGCTTAGGGTTCTTCTCTATCTTTTCCCGAAAAGCAAGGAGGGAAGGCTCCTACTCGCCAGCTACCTAAGAGAGGAAGGAGATAATGAATCCGCCAATCAAATCCTGCAGGATTTGGCTAGGGATTATCCCGATGACCCCCAATTGCTCTGGGAGTTAGGGGAAAGCTATTTAAGCCGAGGGCAGGTACAAAGCGCCTATGCTTATCTAAAAGCCTCCTTCAGCAATGAACCATCCCCAAGTAAGGCTGAAGCAGTGGCTAAATTAGCCCTCTCGTTGGATAGAGGAGAGGAAGCTCTTTCCATTCTCAACAAATGGGTTGAGATTGTTAAGGATAAGATGACGAGCAGTAATTATATAAAAATAGCTCGCTTTGTTGATGATTTACTTGACAAGAAGCTCACTAGCTGGACTTATGTGAGAAACGGTTTGGTTGCGAGAACCGTAGCAAGGGAGAAAGCAGCGGAAATCCTAAGCAAGGATGCAGAGGAGCTGGAAAGTTTACGAAAGTGCACTGAGCAAATCTCCCCTCCCTCCGAGTTCAAGAAATCCTTCTCCTCACGCCTTTTCGCCATTACCAGCCTAAAAAGCGCTTTCGTTACCCTTAATTCCTATGTAGAGGGACTAGGTGATGATAAGCTCCAGCTAGCCGATGTTCTAATGGATAGCGCTAAACGGGATTTAGCCTTAGCGAGGTTCATAGAAACGAGATGAGGGTGCTCCTTCACACCTGCTGTGCTCCTTGCGCCACCTTCGTCGTTAAAGCCCTGCGGGAAGAGGGTTATGAACCTGTTCTTTATTTTTTCAATCCGAACATCCATCCCTTTAGCGAGTTTCTACAGCGTGAGGAAGCGGTAAGAATATTCGCGGAAAAAGAGAAATTAGAGGTTATTTATGAACCATACAATCTCCGTCAATTCCTAAGGGAGGTCGTTTTCAGGGAAGAGAATCGCTGTCCAATATGCTATTTCTTAAGGCTCAACGCAACAGCGCAATTCGCAAGAGAGAAAGATTTTCCTTTTTTCACCACCACCCTTCTCCTCAGCCCTTATCAGAAGCAGGAAGTAATAAGGCAAATAGGGGAAGAACTGGAGAAGGAAACCGGTGTGCGCTTCCTATATAGGGATTTTCGTCCCGGCTATTATGAATCAATAAAGCTCTCAAAGGAGATGGGGCTTTATCGGCAAAAATACTGTGGTTGTATCTACAGCGAAGAGGAAGCTTTGAGACAAAGAATGGAAAAGAAAAAAGGAGGGTGAATTTTTTGTTGTATAATTGGTTTTGTTGCAAAATTCAAAAAGAGAGGAAAATGGCAAGTATTCCTCCCTATTTACTACCTACAAATGGAGCGAAAAAAAGGAAAGAATTTATTGATATTTGTGTAATTTCCTTCGTTTTATTTGAACAGAGAATAATTAGAGCTTTACAGTATTTTAAACAAATGTGCTTTTATGGGATTTATGCAACAAAACCGTATAATTCCCCGATTGGAAAAATTCTACTTGCTTTTTTCCTCCCAATTTTTTTAGCTTTTGGAAGCAAAGGAGATGATGCGAAAGTGAAGATAGACTTGGACACCGTTATTGGAGAGATAAATCCCAACATATATGGACACTTTATTGAGCATTTAGACAAATGTATTTACGGAGGCATTTGGACGGGAAACGATTTCAATTACCAGGTGGTTGAGCTCATAAAGGGGTTAAATCCCCCGATTATGCGCTGGCCGGGAGGGAATTTCGCCTCAGGCTACCATTGGATGGACGGAATCGGTCCCCGGGAGAAGAGACCGAGGAAGTTTGACCTCGCTTGGCGGGCAACTGACCCCAATACATTCGGAACCGATGAATTCATAAAGCTTTGTCGCCTTGTCAATGCGGAGCCCTACATCTGTGTGAATATGGGCTCGGGGACAGCTGAAGAGGCGGCTAACTGGGTTGAATATTGCAACCTTCCTCCCGGTGCCTCCTATTATGCAGACCTAAGGGTTAAGAACGGGCAGGAACAACCCTTCGGAGTTAAATATTGGGGATTAGGGAACGAGGTATACGGCGATTGGCAGATAGGGCATACAGATGCTCATACTTATGCTCTTTCGGCAAGAGAGTTTTCCAAAAGAATGAAATGGGTTGACCCATCTATTAAAACGATAGCGGTTGGGTGCGATGACCCACAATGGAACTGGGAGGTTTTGAGGATAGCCGGTCCCTATATTGATTACATCTCGCTCCACGAATACTACGACCATCCCGACTATTATGAGAAAGTTGCCTCTCCGCTGGCGGCTGAGAGAAGCCTAAAAAGATTATCCGCAACTATCCTCGCCGCAACGGGAGATAACAGAATAAAAATCGCCTTTGACGAATGGAACCTATGGCGTCCTCAGGGATTGACTTCCGCTCTCTTCTCCGCTGGCATATTCAATGTCCTCCATAGACTTTGCCAAGATGTTCATATCGCCTGCCTCGCTCAGCTCGTGAATGTGTTGCCCCTGATAATAGCGGATGAAAAAGGAGCACGCCCCACGCCTTCCTACTTCGTTTTCCAATTATACCGCCAGCACGCTGGTTCCCTCGCCCTGAGGGTCTCCGTGGATTGCGAAACCTATGTATCCCGTGCCTGGGGAGGGGAAATAAATGTTCCCTATATAGATGTTTCCGCCACGCTGGAAAAGAGCTCAGGAAAGCTAACGATTTTTATCCTGAACAGAGATAAAGATAAAAGCAGGGATTGTGAGATAACGATAAAGGATTGGCATGGTAAAGCGGAAGCGAGTGTTTGGGAGCTTAATGGAAAAGATGTGGAAAGCAACGATGTGGAGGTCAAGTCAAAGGGCAAACTCACTCTCAGCCCTACCTTCAAATATACCGCACCAGCTCATTCCCTAACGGTTATAGA
>JBMFMH010000137.1:0-5188 GCA_049970775.1 bacterium
TAAAGAATTTTCCTCTTTTATGCAAACGAAGATTTGTTCAAAAAAGCCATAGCTTTTACTCCTCTAATTTCGTTTCCAAATATAGATTTAAACACTTATAATTAACTAAAATGAGAAGAAAGAGTTTATGGCTCAACATCGTCTTATCCCTTCGTCCCCACCAGTGGACTAAAAACCTCTTCGTTATCGCTCCCCTCATCTTCGCGGGTGAATTCTCTCTCAGCAAAACAGTTCTTTCCTTTTCTGCCTTCTTTGTTCTCTCTCTCCTCGCAGGTGGATTATACATAATCAATGATTTAGTGGATGTGGAAAGGGATAGGAGGCATCCTCAAAAGAGGTTAAGACCGATAGCAGCGGGGAACCTTTCCCCCTCCATTGCTCGCTTAGCCGCTCTTTTCTTCACCCTCTTTCCCCTTATCCTCTCCCTCTTTATAAGCCCATTCTTCACCATTGTCTGCTTTTCCTTCGCCTCTCTGCAAATAGCTTACAGCTTCCTCTTGAGAGAGGTCGTGCTCCTTGATGTTTTAACCATTGCCTTCTCTTTTATATTGCGGGTGGAGGCGGGAGCAACAGCGATTGATGTTCCCGCCTCCACCTGGATAATCCTCTGCACCTTCCTCCTCGCTATCCTATTAGCAACAGGGAAGAGAAGAGGGGAATTGCTGAGCTTAAAGACCTCCGCTTCTTACCATAGGGAAGTGTTGAAGGAATATCCTCTTCCCTTATTAGACCAATTAATGTCCATCTCCGCTTCTTCCTGCATAATTTCTTATGCTCTTTACACTTTCTTTTCCTCCACTGGCGAAAAGCACCCCCTCCTCGCCTGGACTGTTCCCTTCGTGATTTACGGGATTTTCCGCTACCTCTACCTTGCTTATAAGACTGACCTCGGGGAATTCCCCGAGCAGGCGATAGTTAAGGACTTACCACTCTTAACCTGCATCGCCCTTTGGGCGCTCTCTTGTATCCTAATAATAGGTCTATTATAATTTAAATGCGATGAAGATAGCCTCCAGTGCGGAGATGCAAGAGATAGATAGGAAAGCAAGGGAGGATTTTTCCCTTCCCACTCTTTTGCTGATGGAGAATGCTGGGGAGAGGGTGGCGGAAATGGCATTGGATATGATGGATGGAGGAAATGTGGTAATAGTTGCGGGGAAAGGGAACAACGGTGGCGATGGGATAGCCTGCGCTCGCCACCTATTCAACCTCGGAGTGAATGTGAAGGTTATCCTCTTGGCAAGGAAAGATGAAATAAAGGGGGATGCGAGGGCGAACCTTGAGATAGCGGAGAGGCTGGGCATTGATATATTGGAGTTGCCAAACAATATCAAAGCCTATTTGGAGAAAGCCGATTTGATTATAGACGCGATATTCGGAACGGGCTTAAAAGGTGAGGTTGGTTCCCCTTTCAAAGAAGCGATAGATGAGATTAATTCGGCGGGAAAACCTGTCCTTTCCGTTGATATTCCCTCGGGCATAGGGGATGGGGGTGAGGTTCTTGGGGTCGCCGTTAAGGCGGATAGGACGGTTACATTTGCCCTTCCTAAACGGGGGCTAATCTTATATCCAGGGGCGTATTACGCCGGCGAGGTTTATGTGGCGGATATAGGTATACCTCCTCAGCTTCTCTCATCTCCTTCCCTAACCCTAATAACCCCTTCCCTTCTCCAAGGATTAATTCCCCAAAGATATCCCGATTCTCATAAAGGGGTTTTCGGTCATCTCTTTGTCCTTTCCGGTTCTGTAGGATATACAGGAGCAGCGACCTTGTGTTGTGAGGGCGCCCTGCGTGTGGGAACGGGATTGGTAACCCTTGGCATTCCTGCATCCCTCAACGAAATAATGGAGGTAAAATTGACGGAAGCTATGACCTATCCTCTCCCTGAGACGGAAGAGCGTTCGCTTTCCCTTCAAGCTTTGGTTCCGATAAGGGAGAAGCTGAAGAGATGCACCGCCTTAGCCATCGGTCCCGGTCTTTCAACAAAGGAGGAGACCTGCCAGCTTGTAAAGGCTTTATTGCAAGAGATAGAACTTCCCGCTGTTATAGATGCCGATGCCCTTAACTGCTTGGCAAAAGAAAGGTTGAATTTCCGAGGTAAGAAGTTCGTTCTCACCCCTCATCCAGGAGAGATGGCTCGCTTAATGGAAGTTGATGCTAAAAGCATTCAGGCAGATAGAATCGGCTGGGCAAAAAAGCTCGCTTATGAAGCCAGCTGTGTCGTGGTTTTGAAAGGGGCGAGAACTGTTGTCGCCAGCCCAAACGGAGAATGTTTCATCAATCCTACTGGTAACGCCGGAATGGCAAGTGGAGGAACCGGCGATGTCCTCACGGGGATGATAGGAGGATTTCTCGCCCAGGGAATTCCCCCTCTTTCCTCCGCGATATTGGGGGTATTTTTACACGGTCTCTCTGGCGATTTAGCAAAAAGGGAGCTCGGCGAGGAATATATGTGTGCGGGAGATTTGCCTCGCTTTCTCCCCAGGGCATTTGAGCTTATTCGCTCCTATAGGAGGACGAGGAAAAGATGCGTAAAATTATTGGATTGGCTTTGATTTTCCTCCCCTTTCTTGCTTTTGCCCGAGATGTCGCTATTCATTTCCCTAAGGAAGGGAAATACATCCTATTCGTTCAAGACGATGTTCAAAATGTTTATCCTTTGCAAGGCAAGGATGTAGTAGTTAGCCTTCCCGAGGGAGATTTGCATCTCGCCATCGCAGATGAGAATAACAGGGCGGGAATTAAGGATTTGAAATCTAAAGATACTTCCCTCACCTTTTCCGAGGGAGATTTAACCCTCATCTACAAAGTAATCGTTAAGCTCACTGACTCCAAAGGAACGCCTATTGACTACTGCACTATTTCCCTGACGGATTCCAAGGGAGATAAACACACCGCTATCTTGAGGGAAGAGGACGAGGGAAAATGCTTTTTCTATTTCCTCCCTCAAGGGAAAGGGACTTTGGAAGCGAGAAGGGGAGATCTAAGGATAACACAGGATATTGAAATTTCTCAAACCGCTGAACCGAAAGTCTTCAACCTTTCCTTCGCCTCCCTTTCCCTGCCTACCAAAGCTAAGCCCCAAGAAAAGAAGATGGAGAAAAGGGCTAAGGAAAAGCCCGCCCCAAGGAAAGGGATAAGCCCCTTTACGGGTGTCTTTTTCTCCTTGGTGATAATCGTCATTATCCTCTATGTCGTTTTTCTCCTTTTGAAAAGAAGAGGTTTTGACATCATTGGGATGCTCAAAGGGGAAGTAAGGCAACCCTCAACGGTTGAGCCTTCACCTCCCACCATCCCAGCTTCCCCTGATATCTGCCCTTATTGCGGGCAGAGGAAGGACCCTGTTACGGGTGCCTGCGCCTGCACGCCCACCGCTACGCCATCACCGTCCCTAGCTCCCTCGGGACAGGCAAAACTCATCGGTTATGAGGGAGCAGTAGTGGGGCAGGTCTTCCCCATAGGAAAGGAAACCACGATAGGAAGGGGTGAGGATAGGGATATCGTTGTGCCCGATTCCGCCGTCTCCCGAAGGCACTGCAAGATAGTTTTAGAGGAGGATGGGTATTACATCGTGGATGAGGGTTCAACGAATGGGACATTCGTTGGAGGGATGAGGGTAGCAAGGGAGAAGCTGAAGAACGGGGATATAATCCAGATTGGGGAAAGCAAGTTCAGATTTGAGTTATGAAGAAAACGCTCTTATTCCTTCTTTTTGGTGCATTGGGTGGTTTCATAGGCTGGCTTATCCTTGAGCCCCTACCACTCACCCATTTAAGGGAGAAGACCTTGCTTGAAGTTTATAAGCACGATGCGATATTCGGGGCTGTGATGGGATTTTACATCGGAGGGTTTTTAGGGTTTACTGAGGCGATATGGCGGAAGCAAAGAATGGCTAGCTTCACATTCATAGGTGCCTTAATTGGTTTAGGTGGAGGAGCCTGCGGTTTGGTTGTAGGGGAGCGGATATTTCAAATGTTTGTGCCGGAAGGAGGGCTGGGTTCAATCTCTTCCGCTTTCAGGCTAATAGTTGGGAGGAGCATAGGCTGGTTGGCGGTGGGAGCGGTTGTGGGTTTATCCCAAGGGCTCCTCACCGCTTCAAAGTGGAGGGCGAAAAGAGGGGCTTTAGGTGGGGCGATTGGCGGTTTCATCGGGGGCATCCTGTTTGATTTCCTCCCCTTCATTTTTTATACAGATGCGATAAGCAGGATGGTTGCCCTTACCGCAATTGGTGGATTGGTGGGGTTTTCAAGCTCATTGGTTGAGGAACTTACCAAGCGGGCTTGGATAAGGGTCCTTACGGGAAGCAAGGAGGGAAGGGAGTATATCGTTGATAAGGACGAATTTTATCTGGGTAGAGACGAGCTCTGCGATTTAGGTCTTTTCGGTGATAAATCCGTCCTTCCAAAACACGCGTTGATAATCCGCAGGAATAATTCCTATGAAATAAGGGATTTAGGCGGAGGTGTGGTATTGAATGGGCAGAGGGTATCCTCAGCAACTTTAAAAGATGGGGATAGATTGCAGATAGGAAACCACATATTGCTTTTCCAGATGAAGGAAAAAGGTCAAAAGAAGGATGTAGCTGTGGCGAAAAAAGCTCCACCTGTTTCCCCGGAAATCTGCCCCTATTGTGGTCAAAGAAAGGACCCTATTACCGGCGCCTGCGCCTGCTCGCCGGTTTCTAAGCCGACTGCTGTTATCCCACCTGCTCCTCACCCCACCAAACCTACACATTCAGAGGCAAGGCTTATCGTGATAAAGGGTCCTTTGGAGGGCGAGGTCTTCCCTCTAAGAAAGGACGAATTCACAATCGGGAGAGCTGAGGATAGAGACCTAACAATATTGGATAAGGCTGTTTCCCGAAGGCACTGCAAGATAGTTTTAGAGGAGGATGGGTATTACATCGTGGATGAGGGTTCAACGAATGGGACATTCGTTGGAGGGATGAGGGTGGCAAGGGAGAAGCTGAAGAACGGGGATATAATTCAGATTGGGGAGAGCAAATTGAGGTTTGAGCTTCAATGAAGACATTTCATAGAATAATCTTCGGGGATGCGGAAAATATGAAAGAGCTTGGGGATGGTAGCGTTCAGCTTGTTGTAACCTCTCCTCCCTATTTCAATGCTCCTTTTGATTATCCCGATTTATTTGAGAGCTACGAGGCTTATCTTGAGAAGATGCGGAAGG
>JBMFMH010000138.1:0-5183 GCA_049970775.1 bacterium
TTCTCTTGACATCCCATCTATCATCTGCTAAAATCACTTATGTTGAGTGCCTATGTTTAAACTGCTTTTTGATTCAAACGAAAGAGAACTACGCAGGTTGAGACCTTTGGTGGAGAAGATTAATTCCCTTGAACCAAAGGTCGCTTCCCTCTCCGATGCCCAACTTAGAGCTAAAACGGACGAGTTCAGGGAAAGATTGGCTAAAGGGGAAACCCTTGACGATATACTTCCAGAAGCCTTCGCCGTTGTGAGGGAAGCAGCAAAGCGAACAATCGGTCTGCGTCCCTTTGATGTGCAACTTATGGGCGCTATCGTCCTCCACCAAGGAAGAATTGCGGAGATGAAAACGGGTGAAGGTAAAACCCTCGTGGCTACCCTTCCCGCCTATCTCAACGCTTTAGAAGGAAAAGGCGTCCATATCGTTACGGTGAACGATTACCTCGCTAAACGAGATACTCAGTGGATGGGTCCAATTTATCACTTCCTTGGGCTCTCCGTTGGTTGTATCCAACACGAAGCTGCTTTCGTCTTTGACCCTACCTATCCCCAAGAGGAGGAAAGGTTGAAGAACCTTCGCCCCGCCTCCAAGCGAGAAGCCTACGCTTGCGACATAACCTATGCAACGAATTCCGAGCTCGGATTTGACTATCTGAGGGATAACCTCGTCACTTCTATGGATGAAATCGTCCTCCTTTGGCGAGATTTGAACTATGCGATAATTGATGAGGTTGACTGTATCCTCATAGATGAAGCGAGAACTCCCCATATCATCGCTGGTCCAATTGAGGAAGATACCACCCTTTACTACAAAGTGGATAGGGCTGTTGCGGGTTTGAAGGAGGGAAGGGACTTCACCCTTGATGAGAAGGCGAAAAACGCTATGCTGACGGAGGAAGGGGTGAGAAGGGTAGAGGCGGCGCTCGGCATTTCCAACTTAAGCGATATTGAGAATGTAGAGATTATGCGTGCCGTTAACGCCGCTTTGCGCGCTCGCTTCTGCTATAAAAGGGATGTTGATTATGTGGTGAAGGATGGGGAAGTCGTCATCGTTGACGAGTTCACCGGGCGTTTGATGTTCGGGCGAAGATACTCCGATGGCTTACACCAAGCAATAGAAGCGAAGGAGAGGGTAAGGGTTCAGCAGGAGAGCCAAACTATTGCTGTTACTTCTTTCCAAAATCTATTTCGCTTGTACAAGAAACTGGCGGGAATGACGGGAACAGCCAAAACCGAGGAAGCAGAGTTCAGAAAGATATATGGCTTGGATGTCGTCGTCATTCCCACCCACAAGCCGATGATTAGAAAAGACCTACCCGATAAGGTTTATAAGACGCAGGAAGCAAAGTATCGGGGAATTGTGGAGGAGATAATTCAAAAGCACCACAAGGGACAACCTCTCTTGGTTGGCACCCGTTCAATTGAGGTCTCCGAGAAGCTTTCCGCCCGCCTTTCCCCCATTCACCTGCAGATGCTTGCCCTCGCTAAAATAGCCATTAACGAGGTTAAGACGAGAAGAAGCAAGGAAAAAGGCAACCCCAAATTGGAGGAGATGTGGAAGACCCTCCTCACTCCCCTGGAACAGCTTTCCCTCTCCAAGCTACAGTCAATAGCGAAACAGCTCCAGCTTAACCCCGACCCCTTAGCGGAGGAAAACCTCCGCAGGTTTGCCGAGCTCATAGAAATTGAGAACAAGGATGACCTGGAAAAACTGAGGGATATCTTAAAGAACGGCATAGCCCATCAAGTTCTCAATGCCAAGTATCACGAAAAGGAAGCCGCTATCATCGCCCAAGCGGGCAGGTATGGGATGGTGACAATTGCGACTAATATGGCTGGTAGAGGTGTGGATATCCTCTTGGGAGGAAATCCCGAGGGGCTTGCCCAGATTTTCCTTCAGGAGAAGGGATTAAATCCCGCCACCGCTCCTCCTGAGGAATACGAAGAGGCGCTTAGGAAGGCGAGGGAGATTTGTGAGAAGGAGAGGGAACTCGTTATTGCTGCAGGTGGGCTACATATCATCGGCACGGAGAGGCATGAATCCCGCAGAATAGATAATCAGCTGAGGGGTAGGTCGGGAAGACAAGGAGACCCCGGTTCTTCCCGCTTCTATGTTTCCCTTGAGGATGAGCTCTGGCGGCTTTTCGGGGAGAAGGGAGGCTTTCTCCTTTCCGGCTGGCCGGATGATGAACCGATTGAATCTCCTCTCCTCACTAAAGCCCTGGAAAGGGCACAGAAGAGGGTAGAGGGCTGGCACTTCAGCATCAGGAAGCAACTCTTGGAGTATGACGATGTGATGAATATCCAAAGGGAGGTGATTTATAGGGAGAGGAGAAAGATATTGGAAGGGGTGGATATGCGTTCCAATATAACAGAGTTTATGAAAAATATCGTTGAGAGGTATGTGGAATTGCATTGCCCGAAGGGGGTATCGGAAGAGGATTGGGACATAAAGGGATTATATGAAACCCTCTCCTATATTTTCCCTCTGCCCCTCTATCTTGAAGAGAAAGATTTAAAGGGTAGGAGGAAAGAGGAACTCAAATCGCTTCTCTATGATGCTATGCTCAAAGCCTACGCGCAAAAGGAAGCAATGGTGGGAGAAGAGACGATGCGTCAGGTTGAGCGTTTCATAATGCTACGAGTGATAGATTCACAATGGATGGAACATATCAACGCAATGGAATATCTGAAGGAAGGAATAGGTCTTCGTGCCTATGCCCAAACTGACCCCCTTGTCGCTTACAAGACCGAGGCTTTCGCTATGTTTCAGGAATTGATGCATAGAATTGAGGAGGGAACGGTTAAATATCTCTTCTGGGTGCAGATAAGTGGTGAGCCTCAAAGGAGGACAGTTTCTGTTAGGAGCTCGCCCGCTGTGGCAAGCCAAAGCTCCCAGCCAGCGAAGAAGAAGGTGGGAAGAAACGACCCCTGCCCCTGCGGAAGCGGTAAGAAGTATAAGAAATGCTGTATGCTTAAGGATATGATGAAGGAGAGGCAGAGGACTTAAAAATGGGTATGAAAGAGGATATCAAATCCTTGTTAGAGAAAATTAAAGAATTGGGTGATTCCCTTTGACATTGAGGGAAAGAAGCGGAGGATTGAGGAGTTAAGATTAGAGATAAGCGACCCTTCCTTTTGGCAGAGGGGGGAAGCTAAGGAGAAGGTTGCCCTCTTATCAAGATTGGAAGAGGAAGTGGAAAAGATCGAGGAAATAAGAAAGGAAATAGAAGGTTTAGTGGAACTGATTCCCTTAGTTGAAGAAGACCCTTCCTTAGAGGGAGAGCTATCAGCCGAGGTGGAGAAATTAAAGAAGAGGGTGGAGGACTTGGAGCTTTCCACTCTTTTTACTGACCCCTTGGATGAGAGAAATGCGATTCTAACATTGAAAGCTGGGGCGGGAGGAACTGAGGCTTGTGATTGGGTTGAGATTCTCCTAAGAATGTACACGATGTGGGCAGATAAAAGAGGATACAAATGGGAGATGCTTGATAGAACGCCTGGAGAGGTCGTGGGTAGCAGAACGGTAACGATATCAGTTATGGGTCCCTATGCTTACGGTTATCTCAAAGCTGAGAGGGGAGTGCATAGATTGGTGCGGATATCTCCCTTTGACGCGAATAGGAGGCGCCACACCACCTTCGCTCTTGTTGATGTCATCCCCGAGATGCCAGAAAGCGAAGTTGTGATAAATGAGGAGGATTTGGAAATAGAGACATTTCGTGCCTCCGCTCCCGGCGGTCAGCATATGCAAAAAAACGAGACCGCCGTGCGCATCCGCCATATACCCACGGGAATCATCGTCTCTTGCCAGAGCGAACGCTCCCAATATCAAAACAAGCAATCCGCCTTAAAGATATTGCGAGCTAAGCTAGCGGAGCTGGAAAGGAAAAGGAGGGAGGAGGAGATTCAGGAGATTAGAGGGGAAAAGCAGGAAATAGCCTGGGGAAGTCAAATACGCTCCTATGTGCTTTATCCCTATACTCTTATAAAAGACCATAGAACAGGTGTGGAGAGAAGGGATGTTCAAGAGGTATTAGATGGGGACCTTGATGAATTCATCTACGCCTACTTAAAACAAGCAAGGGCTTCTTAAGCTTCGCTGAGCTCGGTCAAGTGCCAAGCGCCATCAAAGAACTTCGCTTCAAAGTGTGCAAGGAAAATTTCGTTCGGAGAAAACCAGCAGACAGCTCTCAGCTTCCCATAATCATCCCTGCATTCCTGAACAACGAGGAAGAGGAGAGCTCCTTTTTTCGTTCCTATTATCCTCCCCTTCTCATCAAATACGAACTTCTCTCCATCGCTTTTGACATCCTCAAAGCTGTAGACATTGGAGCAACGAGTCGCCTCCTTCAATTGCTTCAATACCTCCCGCTTTCCTTCCTCGCTTATTCCCTCCAAGCTTGTTAAGTCAACCGCTATGAACCCATTTTCCAGCTTAGCTTTTTTGGATATCTTCACCAGAGCTTCCACATAGAGGCTTATTTTCTTCTCCTCCTTTGATTTCTCCTTTAATGGAGTGCCATCGTAAGGGCAGAAGGTCCAATTTGGCTCCATCTCCCGCTTACAGGTGGGGCAGATGGTTTTCCCTTCCAGCTTTTCCACTTTCTCCTTCAGCTTCTCAACTTCCTGTTTCGTTTCCTTCACATCATCTCTCGTTTTTAATAGCTCCTTCAGTAAGAGAAGGTCAAGATAATCGGGAGCGGGCTGGTAGATGATAGGCGGTGGATAGGCGATTGGAGGGGAGTAGACGGGAACTGGGGTATAGATTACGACGGAGCGATAGCCGAGAGGTGGGCGGAAATATGGGTAAGGACGATAGATATCTATGTGGAAATATACGAGGTTTCCCTCTACCTTACTCGTCGTGTAGGGGACAAGGGAAGGGGGAGTATAAGTTTTTGAGAAGTTTGGATTCTTGACTTTATCCACTGACTGGTCCAATTTGTTGAGGAGCCCCTCCATCGTATAGGGGATGTCCGTGGGGAAGGAGAAGACGACAGCGGAGAGCAGAAGTAGGAAAGGCAAAAATCTTTTAAGCATTCATCTCACCTCCTTTCATTTACAATTATATAGATTTTCAGGTTATCTATCAAAATAGCCCCCCTCCCATGGAGGCTGAAGAAGATAGTGTAGTCCTAGAAAAAGATACCTCTTCCTCGTAATGTAGTATTCGGTTTTGTTGC
>JBMFMH010000139.1:0-5151 GCA_049970775.1 bacterium
ACCATAGGAGTTTCTTCCCCTCCAATATTTTCCTCGCTCGGCATATCGCCCATACATACCAACTTGCCTGCTCGCCGTTTCCCGGGTCGCTTAAATTTATCTTCCCATCAGGGGATATCCAAAAGCATTCAGCGAAAAGAGGCGTTTGATTCGCCTTCTCAAGGAAATTTAAGAGCTCGCAAGCCCTATCCCATTCCCCTCTCTCAACCGAATACAAAAACTCCCAAGCCCACTGCTTTCCTATCACCGCTTTGGCTCTCCTATCTGGTGGATTCCATTCCGCTCCCAAAAGATTGAATCCCTCCCAATTAAACAAAGCTCTCTTCCTATATTCCTCAATCGTCGCCCGCAAAATATCCTCATCCGCCCCCTTCCATCCAGCAGCTATAGGCGATAAATTAACCCAGGACAATCCCTCGTAAATCTTGCCACCAGCGCCATCGGGAATCCTCATCTCCGAGTAGATTCTCTTTCCATTCACCTCGCTTGTTAAAAACTCCCCTATCCCTTTCTCCAAGCGTGATAAAGCCTCCCTCCATCTATAAAAATGTTCCCAATCCGACCTTCTCCTCGCTATGGGAAGAAGCTCTCGCCAAGCCTCGGCGGTGAAAACTTGCGTCAATAAATCATAGCAATCCCAAAACCTTCCCTCACGGGAATGTTCAAAACAGGGATTGCGGATGAGATATGTCGTTGTCGTTCCCCATCCCATATTCATATATGGCATATCGGTTGCCAAATCAGCGAGCCTCGCCACCTCTTGGTATGTTTCATCCTCAAATTTTTTATCCCCACTTATGTTTATATACCTAGCCCAGGCAAGGATGATATGATAGTGTCCATCCGGCTGGTCAGCCCTATCCCAAATGGGTATTACCTTCTTTTCTTTATGTTTTAAGGAGCCGAAGTCTAAAGCAAATGCGGTTATATGGTCTTTGTGAAACTGCCAGCCGATTGGAGGCTTATCGTGGGAATAGGCACCGCCGAAAGGATTTACCTCCACTTCGTTAAGACCAACCCAATTGACCGTGCCCTTTCCTTCAAAACGAAGCCGAAGGAGATATTCCTTTCCTACCTCAAGCTTCAGGGGAGAGGGGAAAATGACCCTCAACCATCTTCCCGACTCTATTTTATCGGAGGGAATCGGCAGAGAAGCGATGGGTTTCTCGTCCTCAGGCTTTTTGACTATCTCAATGAACAATGTTCCCTCCGCCCTATCCTTAGTAAGCCAGACCTCAATGGCGTAAAGCTTTGAAGAGGTTGCCTTGAAAGGTTGAGCACCACCATAATCGGGATAATCCAAGCGATAAAGGTGAATGAAGTGGAGTGGTTGCCCTGGATTATAAGCGTCGGGCAGAGGCTCCATCTCCTCGTATTCAGGACCTATTACATGGGGGATACGGTTCATTCTCGCGAGAATCGTTGCATCAATCACATATTTTAAGGCTTTTTTCGCTCTCTCAAAATCAGCGTTTTCCAAAAGGAAAAAGACATAGGGACCGATTGTGCGTGGGAATTCACCGCCATAGGCGCCAGTCAATGATTCCGGCAGATAACCGGTTTTTTGAAGCCTATCAACGAGGCTATTGTAAGTGTTCTGATAAAGCCTTATATGGAATTCATCGTTTAGAAGACGCAACACATCTTCCCTCGTATGCATAGGAAACACCACCTTGCAGAGGATTATCAAGCTAAAATAGAAGAAAAGGGAATTTCCCCTCTTCTTCATTTCTCCTTCTCTATCTCCTCTCCCGGAAGCGCCCAATCGTAAATCTTCACCTCGTCTATGAGACCGTGGAAATAATCACCGGAAGGAGCGTTTTCCCTTTTCGTGCCAATGAATAGGGGGTCATTCGTAGCGGGGATTCTTCCTTTCACATCCCTTCTCTCCCCGACCTTTTTCCCATCCACCCAGACCTGCATTATCCCCTTTTCACCGTCGTAAGTTGCAATTATGTGATGCCACTGCCCTGGCGAGGGCAAATCAACGCCCAACCAGCCATTCTGCACGCCAGCGATATTCCATACTAACTTCCCGAACTCGGCGGTTAGCCTATATTGATTATCGTTAATTCCCTTTTGGATTATCCTTCTATTGCCGTTCCAGTCTATGGGATAGACCCAAACATCCACTGTGATTGCATTCAAAGGATTAAGGGAGGGGGAATTGGGGACCTCAACGCAATCGCTGAACCCATTGAAACGAAGGGCATTACCAAATCTTCCCTTGTCAAGCTTCGTCCCATACAAAAAGCCGTCGTTCTTGCAGGAAGAGGAATCCTTTGCGACATCCCCCTCTTCATCAAACTTCAACCAGAGGACAAGGTTTTCCCCTACGGGGCAAGCTACGGGCTTTAAGTTCCCTACACCTACCCAATGAATTCCCTCAACGGGAATGTGAACGGGGATGATTACCTTCTTTTCCTCGCCAGGAAGCAAATTCACATTTCTTCTATTAACTACCTTTCCATCCAAAAGCAATGCGACCTCTTCCTTCCCTTCCTTGCCACCGATATTTCGGAGTGAAACCTCCGCTTTGAAATCGTTTTCTCCCATCCTCACCACATTTAGGTTAAGATATTCAAATTTAGCTGGTCGCTCCAAAACCTTTACTCTTTTAGAAGGGAGATTGCCGATTTTAAGAAAATGTTCTCCAGCCGAATACAATCTGCAAGGAAGCTCAACTCTTGTCTTTTCCCCAGCATTCAAAACCACCCTTTTCTCCTCCTTCAGTTTGCCATCCACGAAAAGCCCCACTCCAACACATCCCAGCCCGCCGACATTTTTCACCTCCACGCTCACTTTGAATTCCTCGTTCGGCTCAACCACCTCCTTCTCTACTCTAAAATCCCTATATTCCGCCTTGGGCTCCTTCGTGGTGATGGATGGCGGGGCATATTTCGGGTCGCTTCCCCACCTCTTGTTCGGCTCCTTCCCCATCCAAAAGACCAGTTTCCCTCCCTTAGCTATCTCGGAGTGCCAAAACCAAGGTCTATTCAGGGGCTTTCCATTGAGTTCCGCCTTTTGGATATACTTATTCGTCTTTGAGACATTATGGGCGATTATCTCCAAATCCTTGCCCGTTCCGAGATGAACGATTGCCCTCTTAATCATAGGGCTTCCAATCTGATAGGTTGGTTGGGCGGGGCAGACGGGGTAGAATCCGAGCGCGCTGAATATATACCAAGCGGACATCTGACCGCAATCGTCGTTTCCCGGTATTCCATCTGGGGTTGCCTTGAATAACCTTTCCATCGTATTTCTTATCCATTCCTGTGTCTTCCAGGGAGCACCAGCGTAATCAAACATAAAGGGAGCCTGCATACTTGGCTCATTTCCTGGGTCGAAATGCCCCTCCCGGAAGAATCTATCCAACAGGTCAACGAACCTCTCCCTGCCCCCTATTAAGTTTATCAATCCCTGAACATCGTGAGGAACATAAAAAGTATAAATCCAGGCGTTGGCTTCCGTGAACCAAGGATAGCCTACAGTTGGGTCGCATTCCTTCACCCAGGTGCCGTCGGATTTCCTTCCTCGCATAAATCCCGTTTCGGGGTCAAAGACATTTCTGTAATTTAGGGAGCGTTCAAGGAAATAGCGATAATCATCCATCCTTCCGACCGCCTTCGCCATCTGAGCAACGCAATAATCATCGTAGGCTCCCTCAAGAGTATTGGATACAGCTTCACCAACCTTATCTACGGGACAGTAACCGAGCTTCTTGTAAAACTCTATTCCCTCCCTCGCCTCATAATATCCCGCCGGCGTCTCCCCACCGGGAACCATCGCATCCTTATACATAGCTTGATATGCTTTCTTGACATCAAAACCCCTTATCCCTTTTACATAGGCATCAGCGATAACGGAATCGGCGTGCGTTGCAATCATCACATTCGTGTATCTGGGGTTTGGCCATTTTGGCATCCATCCGCCTTCCTCATATATCCTCAGCAGACCCTCTATCATCTTCCTATCCTCCTCTGGCTCCAAAAGGACGAGAAGGGGATGTTCCGCACGATAGGTATCCCAGAGGGAATAATCTTCGTAATAGGAACCCTTGTGGATTTTCCCATCAAAAGGGCTGAGGTAATAGCCATCCTCGTCAAACCTGCGAGGCAGAAGAAGACAGTGGTAGAGGGCGGTATAAAAAATCTTCTTCTCCTCGTCCGTTCCCTCAATCTCTATCTTTCTCAACTTCCTCTCCCAAATCCCTTCCCCTTGCGCTACAATCCTCTCAAAGTCCCAGGAAGGAATCTCCTTTTCAAGGTTCCTTCTCGCCTGCTCCTCGCTTATGAAGGATGTCCCTATCTTAACCAAGACGGGCTCATTGGGGGCAGTGGAGAACCTCAAATAAACTCCAGTGCCATCCCCCTCCTCCGAGACGGAACCCTTATGAATCTCTTTTCCCTTGAAAGTGCCAAATTCACTGAAGGGTTTATTGAACCTCGCATAGAAATACCCCTTGAATCTATAATTGTTGTAGCCAACCACTTCCCCCTTTTCCGGGTTGATTTTTATAAAACCGGAACCCAAGGGGTTATCAATCAACAAATAAGCTTCATCGGTTTTGGGGAAGGTGAATCTGAAAAACCCACAATAGGTCGTGGCTGTTATCTCCGCTTTTATGGCGTAATCGGTTAAGATAACCGAATAGTAGTGGGGGAGGGCTATCTCCCTGCTATGGTCAAAGGAAGAAGCCCTCTCCTGAGGCAGGGTTTTGAGTTCTCCCACTAAGGGAGTTATACCGATGCAACCGTAATCCCCCATACAAGAGCCGCTGGGGAAGTGAGTTCCTCTAAAGCCCTGAATTTTTTTATCATCGTAATGATAAGGGAGGTCTTCCCTCCTCGTTTGGGGCGTCCAGGCAGTCATTCCGAAGGGGAGGGAAACGCCGGGAAAACATCTACCATCGGCGCCAGTGCCTATCCTCGTATCAACATAAAAGACGAGGGGTTTCTTCGCCTCTTGGGAAGCGAAGAAACGAGGCAAGGCAATCGCAAGTAGAGCGAGAAAAAGGCAAGGCATCCTTCTCATATCCTAACGCCTCCTTGCTGTGCAATTTAGTTATTAGTATAAGCTTTTTTGGATATTTTAAAAGGAAAAATCGGTAGCGTTTCCTTTGGGGTGGATTAGCAACTCATAATTCCCCTT
>JBMFMH010000140.1:0-5055 GCA_049970775.1 bacterium
CCGGAGGTGATTCTCTAATGGATAAAATGCTTTGGTGGCGAGAAGCCAAATTCGGTATGTTCATCCACTGGGGACTCTATGCCATCCCAGCGGGCGTCTGGAAGGATAAAACTATCCCCGGTATCGGGGAGTGGATTATGTTCTCCGCACGCATCCCTATTAAAGAATACGAAAAGCTCGCAGAAATTTTCAACCCTACCCGCTTCAACGCCGAGGAATGGGTCAGCATCGCTAAACAAGCTGGTATGCGCTATATGGTCATAACAGCGAAACATCACGATGGCTTCTGTATGTTTGATACAAAATACACCGATTATAACATCGTCAAAGCTACCCCTTTTAAGCGAGACCCCCTTAAGGAACTTGCCCAAGCCTGCCAAAAAGAAGGCATCCGCTTCGGCTTCTATTATTCCCAAACCCTGGACTGGCATCATCCCAATGGAATGGGAAATGACTGGGACTTCAATCCCGCTGAGAAGGACTTCACAAAATATCTTAGGGAGTATGTTAAGCCTCAACTGGAGGAGCTCCTCACCAATTACGGTCCTATCGCCCTCCTCTGGTTTGATATAGGCACCCCTACGCCCGAGTTGGCAAGAGAATTGAGGGAATTCGTCCTATCAATAAGCCCAGATACGATAATAAGCGGTAGGATAGGGCACAATTTAGGCGATTATCAGGAGATGGGGGATAACGAGATTCCCCAAACGATTGTTCCCGGCGATTGGGCAACTCCCGCCACAATCAACGATACCTGGGGATATAAGAGCTACGACCATAATTGGAAGTCGACTGGACAGCTCATCTATAACTTAGTTGATATAGTCAGCAAGGGAGGAAATTATCTTTTAAATGTCGGACCAACTGCTGAGGGAATAATCCCCGAGCCATCCGTTGAGCGCCTGAAGGAGATGGGTGAATGGCTTTGGCTTAATGGAGAGAGCATCTACGGCTGCGAAAGAAGTCCCCTTCCCTTAGAGAAGCTCTGGTGGGGTAAGTGCACGACAAAGAAGGAGAAGATTTATCTCCATATATTCGCCTGGCCTTGGTATGGAAAGCTGGAAATCCCCGATTTCCCAAAGAAAGTGCTGAAAGCCTATCCCCTCCTGACGAAGGAAACGCTAAATTTCAAGTGGGAGGGAAACAACCTCGTCCTTTACCTCCCTGCCAAGCCCATAGACCCAATTGATACGGTGGTCGTTTTGGAAACAGAATAACGATAAATGAGAAGGCTCGTTTCCCTCAGAGCCTTATCAACGGGAATAGTTCTTTCCATATTAGTTGACCTTTGGCTCCACTACGCTGAGCTCGTTTTGGGAAGCGCGAGAGGACATACAGCGCTCGCTAACACATCCATCCCCGTAGGCGCTTTCTGCGCCTTTTTATTCGTCGTATCAATAAATCAATTCCTGCGCCGCTATTCACTCCCTTCTTTCACTCGTGGCGAGCTTATAACTATTTATGCTATGCTAACGACCTCAACAGTTATATCTTCCTCCGGAGGGATGCATTTTCTCATTCCCACACTCGTTGCGGGATTTTGGTTCGCCTCCCCTGAGAACAAGTGGGAAAAGCTTTTCCATCCCTATGTTCCCTCTTGGCTTGTTCCGAGGAGCAGGTCAGCAATTGAGAATTTCTATCTTGGCGATTCACCTGTTCCAATCAAGGCCTGGCTCAAGCCGATGCTTCTCTGGCTTTCCCTCCTCTTCGCCCTCGTCTTCGCCACACTCTGCATCAATCTCATCTTCCGCAAACAATGGATTGAACGGGAAAGGCTGACTTTTCCCACTGTATTCCTCCCTGTTGAAATGACGAAAGAAGGATTCTTCCAGAACCGCTTGATATGGATTGGCTTCGCCATCCCTTTCATTTTGGATGCCCTCAATACCCTGAGCTTCAATTTCCCCACAATTCCCAGAATAGATGTTCGTCCCAGGGATATCTCCCCCTATTTCACCACTCCTCCCTTTAACGCCATCGGCTATACACCAATCTCCTTTTATCCCTTCGTCATTGGGATAGGATATCTTATATCTCTGGAGGTTCTCTTTTCCTCCTGGTTTTTCTTCTTCCTGACGAGGGTGCAGAGGATATTGGGCTCCGCTTGGGGAATCGGTCAACAAGGTGGACCGATAGCGGAGTTCCCTTTTCTCGGGCATCAGGGAGCGGGTGCTTTCCTTGGAATAGCACTCGTGGCGCTCTGGCTGGGAAGAAGACATCTCAAGGAGGTTCTCCTCACCGCCATTGGAAAGGCGAGGGCTGATGAAGGGGAGCCTTTTCCCTACAAGTTTTCCTTTTGGGGGTTCATTTTAAGCCTCGCCTTTATAATAGGCTTCTGCGTCGTGGCGGGAATGAGGCTTATCGTTGCAATACCCTTGGTCTTAATCGCCCTTGCTTATATGATGTCCGCAACGAGAATGAGAGCGGAGGCGGGAAACGCCTGGCTTTTCGGTCCCGATGTCGACCCCAATACCCTTATGACCTCCACGATAGGCACGAAAATCTACCTACCCCAGGACCTAACGATAATGTCCTATATGAGGGTTTTTACCTCCTATGACCTCCGCTGCCTCTCTATGCCCCATCAACTTGATGCCCTCAAGATGGCTGAGCTTACGGATACATCGGCGAAATCAATAGTGATAAATATCCTAATAGCGATAGCTTTCGGGCTCTTTCTTTCCTTTTACATCGCCCTCGCTATCTGGTATAGGTTCGGTGGAGGAGCCAAATGTGATGCTTGGAGAAGCATAACGATTCCCCAAAACACCTTCAATTCCCTTGCAAGCTGGCTACAAACCCCCCTTCCAACCAATTGGTATGCCATATCCTTCCTTATAGGCGGTTTGATATTCACGATTTTTCTTTATTTTATGAAGCTGAACTTCATCTGGTGGCCATTCAATCCAATAGGATATGCGATAGCGAACACATTTACTATGACTTGGTTATGGATGCCCTTCTTTTTGGCTTGGTTGCTAAAGCTTTTCATCATAAAATATGGCGGGATGAAGCTTTACAGGCAGGCAATGCCATTCTTTTTGGGGTTGATAATGGGTGATTTTGTAGGTGGAGGATTGACGACGCTAATGGGATGTTTTGTGAAAATGAATGTATATCCGATTAATTGGTAAGGAAGGGGGGCGACGCCTTCGGCGTCGCCCCCCTTTTTTCTATTTCACTATTACCTCAACATTACCTCCCAGTAAATTCGTCCCCTTCAATAAGTATGTGCACTGCCATATCGGCTTCTCCTTCCCCTGCATAACGCTATAGCCCGAAGGAATAACAGTTATTACCTCCTTTACAACCCCCACCTTATCAGCAAACCAAACATCAGCGCTAATCGTGGCTCTCGCCGGCACATCCTCCTTATCAGATTTCTTCACAACAACCGCTACCGGCGTTGATGTGTAACTGACCTTTATGCAATCAAAGGTGCCTATCGGTGTATCAACCTTCTCCCCACCAGCATAAATAGCATCCCATATCAGCCCAAAAGCTTTCCCAACTTCCCAGCTCTGGGGAAGGGAAAGGTCAAGGAGAAGAAGGGGAGGAACGAACTTCTTTATCTCATCATCGTATTGGCAATCGGGGCAATCGTTCTTCAAGCCCCAAAGGAGGAGGTTCTCCGTTGTTCCACCGCTGAGATAGGCAATGATAGAGGGAGAGCGAGGAAGTCTCTTTGTAGGTGGTGGGGGTGGTGGTTCAATTCCCGAGGAAGGCGTCATAGAAGTGAGATTGAAGTTCATCTGCAAAGCGTAAACGGGGGAAGGAAATAGGTTTTCCTCATAAGAGAGAACCTTCCAATCCGCCGTTCCTTTCGCCTCAAATGGGTATGGAACATAATCGGGAAGCCCTTCCCTTGCTTCCTTAGAGAGTGTGCCGAGGCTGTTAGTTATAGAAACATCGTATACCCATTCGTTTCCAACCTTTAGCGGGAAGAAAGCGCCCTTTATCTCTCCCAGCTCAACCGTTGCGGTGGTTGTGGAATTTGCGGAAACGACGACGCTCGTCGCACCCACAGCGAGGGGTTTATCGTTGGCATCATAAGCGGTGACGGTTATAGTCTTGTCGCCCGCAGGAACATTTATCGTCACTGTAACCTGCGTCTGCCCCGCTTCTCTTTGCACCTTTTTCTCTATTGCCTTATCCAAGCCTATACCGCTTATCTTTATAACTACATAAGCGGTATTCTCGGGAATGGCACGAGCTCTGGGCCATTGGATGGAGACCCGCAAAGTTCCCGAGCCCGTTGGAGAAGAGGAAGCGGAAAAAGGGCTCGTAGATGAGCCACATCCTGCAAGGATGAGTAGCCCAACTACAAGTAAACCAACTATCAGCTTTTCACTTGTCTTTACCGCCATTCTATCACGCTCCTTTCTAAATTTTTAGACGAATTTTTAATGGGAAAGTTCCCTTTTTAGAATCTTCCAAGCAAATTTAGGGCGATTCCTGTGTTGCCTGTTCTTCCAAACTCTATGTAGCGAAGCTCTACGGCGAAATTTCCCGCTCCGTAGCCGAAGGCAAACTGCCCTCCCACATCTATCTCCGAATCCCTCTCGGAGGAACCCCCCATTTCCACCTTCACCTTGAGATAATTGAAGCCTATCCCATACACATAATAGAAGTTCTTCCCACCACTGCGATAGCGAGTATTGTAGATGAGGGGAATGTTTGTAACATTAGCGGTGTAAGGATAACCCTCAAGCACACCACTATAGGAGTTATTGATGTAATCCAAGCTGATATATTCAAGTCGTTCCTCCCTTGAGGTTCCGTAGATATTGATGGGAAGGGAGACGCCGATATCAAACCAAGCATTTCCATAGAGGTCCCGCACAGATGAACTTGAGGGATAAAAGTAGCCGATATTAACGCCCATCTTCTCCCCTCTTGCGGAAAGCGGGAAAAGAAGTAAGCACAGCAAGGAGGCTTGTAATAAGACATAAATCCTCTTGTTTGTATCTTTCATAGTTATCACCAGCTCCAATGAGAATTTTAAAACGAATTTAAACTTTCCACAAGAATTTTATAATTTAGGAACACCCCGTC
>JBMFMH010000141.1:0-5050 GCA_049970775.1 bacterium
GCAACAAAACCTAGATTAACCCTCTTCATATAACTCATTTTATCTTTCCACCCTCTTCTCCTTTTGACAATGTCTTTATTAATGGAAATCCCGAAATTCCTTCTTTAATAAAGCAACGCTATTGACCTTGTATTAAAGAGCGAAAATCTTTATCATTTTTAAAACACCAAAAGGAGGGGTTAAACTATGTTTGTTTTTCTCCTTGCATCTGCTATCTCATCACCATTACCACCAGCGGACCGCTTGGCTTGGTGGAAGGAAGCTAAGTTCGGTATGTTCATCCACTGGGGCGTTTACTCAATTCTCGGAAGGGGTGAGTGGGTTATGTTCAACGAGAAAATCCCCATCCCCGAATATGAGAAGCTCTACCCTCAATTCAATCCCACAAAATACAACCCAGAGGAATGGGTGAAGCTGGCTAAAGAAGCGGGAATGAGATATATCGTCATCACCTCAAAACATCACGATGGCTTCTGTATGTTTGATAGCGCTCTCACCGATTACGATTGTATGAGCACCCCCGCAAAAAGGGATTTCATAGGCGACCTCGTCAAGGCTTGTAGAAAAGAGGGAATGAAGATAATGTTCTACTATTCCCTTTTGGATTGGCACCATCCCCATTATGTCCCCAAACCCGCTTGGGTTGAAGACCCACCCGGACACGAGCGGGATTTCAATAAATATCTTGATTATATGTTCGGGCAAGTAAGGGAGCTTTGTGAGAAATACAAGCCCGATGGAATTTGGTTTGACGGAGGGTGGGAACACCCTCCCCAAGATTGGCGGGCTGAAGAACTCCTGAAGATGATTTGGCAAATCCTTCCCAATGCGATAATCAACGACCGCACGGGCTTGCCCGCCGATTTCTCCACTCCCGAGCAGTATGTTCCAGCGGGTGGAATGGGTCAACGCCTTTGGGAAACCTGTATGACAATCAACAACAGCTGGGGATACAACGCCCACGATAACGCCCATAAATCCGTTCGCCAGCTGATTCAAACCTTAGTTGATATAGTTAGCAAGGGAGGAAATTTCCTCTTGAATGTGGGACCTATGCCCACGGGAGAGATTCAACCGGAGTTCGTTGTTAGATTGAAGCAGATGGGAGCCTGGTTGAAGCAATATGGGGATGCCATTTATGGCACGGAGGGCTCTCCCTTCCACCAGCTTAATCCACCTATAGGCGGTTGCACGGTCAAGGGGAAAAGGCTCTTCCTCCATCTATTTGAATACCCAACCGCTCCCCTTGAGATTTGGGGTCTGAAAACGAAGGTTGAAAAGGCTTATATTATGAAGGATAAGACGCCCGTTTCCTTTAAGCAGAAGGATTTAAGGCTTGTGCTGGATTGTCCAGCCATCATACCTGACCCTTATGATACGATAGTGGTGTTGGAGTTAGCAGGAAAGCCGGAAGTTGATACAGCGGTTCGCCAGGCGGAGAACGGAGAGGTTGAGCTTCCCGCGAGGCTCGCCCAGATTCACGGACAGACCGCTCGCTATGAATCCGGCGGTGGACACGACAATATAGGTTTCTGGACGGATGTAAATGATTGGGTTTCCTGGGATTTCGTCTTGGAGAAAGGCGGGGAATTTGAGGTTGAGTTAGACTACGCCTGCGATAAAGGAACGGGAGGCAGTGAGTTCGTCGTTGAAATAGATGGTGAGAGTTTGAAAGGGAAGGTAGAGGAAACGGGTTCATGGACGGAGTTCGTGAAGATGAACTTGGGGAAGGTGCATTTGAAGCCAGGAAGGTATACTCTGGCGGTGCGTCCATTGACCAAGCCGGGTGGCGCGGTGATGAATTTGAGGAGCGTGAAGTTAGTGCGAAGGTGAGATTTCCGATGAACCAATCCAATCCCTTCTCCCTTCCCGACCTTGTGGATAACCGCAAAGTTACAAACACGACCCTTGCCGATGTCCTCAAAACCCTCCTATTGGAAAGCGAAAATCCAAAGCTCTCCATAGCTACCGCCTACTTCAACCTTGACGCCCTCCGCTCCCTCGCCGAAACAGTCCTTAATCTCTCCTCCCTCCGCCTCCTCTTGGGGAAAGAGCAGGAACAGGAATTCATATTAAGCAGTCTAAGAAATGAACTGGAAGCTTCCCTCTCCCAATCCCTTAATCTCCTTCCCAAGGAAATAGAGGATTGGCTGGATTTCCTCAAAGAGGATTTCGTTCAAATCCGCCTCTACGATAAATCCTTCCTCCACGGCAAAGCTTACCTCATTGACGGCGTTCCCATCTTCGCCAGTGTGGGAATAGTCGGCTCCTCAAACTTCACGGGGGCAGGCTTGAACACTAATTTAGAGCTCAACGCCATCCTCAAACAAGCCAGCGCCGTTGAGGAGCTGAGGAAATGGTTTGATACCCTCTGGGAGGAAAGCATAGATTACAAATCCCCGTTAATTGAAATTCTGGGCGACTTCACAAGAAGCTATTCCCCATACGAAATCTACATAAAGATTCTCTACGAAGCTTGGAAGGACCGCTTTGAGACGAGCCCAGCGGAGGAGGATGGCAAGCCTTCCCCAATTGCCCTCACAGATTTCCAACATCAGGGCTATCTCGCTGCAAAGGATATCCTTGAGAACTACGGAGGAGTTTTAATCGCCGATTCCGTTGGGCTTGGCAAGACCTATCTGGCGCTCCGCCTCCTTGATGACTACGCCTATCACGAGCGCCAAACAGCCCTAATCATCTGTCCCGCCTCCCTTATGGATAGCCTCTGGCGTCCCCTCCTCAGGCAATATGCCATCCCTCACGAACTCCTCTCAATGGAGAAAATAAGCCAACAGGATTTCCCGCTTGAGGAATATGCCCAAAGATTCAAGATAATAGTTGTGGATGAGAGCCACAATTTCCGCAATTCCCAAACAAATCGCTGGAAAAACCTCTTCCAACTCCTGACCAACGGTGAGCAAGATAAAAAATTAATCCTCCTCACGGCTACTCCCATCAATAACACCGTCTTTGACCTATATAATCAACTTTGCTTCCTTACAAGGGGTAAGCGAGATTTCTTCTTGGTGGCGGGAATAAGAAACCTCTTTGAATATTTCCGCAGGGCTGAGGAAAACAAGGAAGCCCTTTACGAGGTTCTTGAGGCAATAGCGGTGCGAAGGAGCAGGCAATTCATCCGCTCCCATTATCCCAACGCCCTCGTGGATGGTAAGCCAATCCATTTCCCCGAAAGGGAGCTCCATTCCGTTCATTACAGTCTTGAGGAAACATACGGGAAATCCCTATACGAGAGGCTCGCAGAAGCTATAGAAAACCTCTTCCTCGCCCCTTACCAGCTGGATTTCTATCGTAGGGACTTCATAGAAGCAAGGAAAAGATGGAGGGGAGAGGAGGATTCTCCCTATTGGCAATCCCTAAAGAAACGCCTAATGGAGCTTGGCTGGGAGGAAGGTAGAGCGGAGGAATTCGCGAAGAGTTTCGGAAGGCAGAGGGCTCTCGTTCAAATTATGCGCATTTTATACTTGAAAAGATTGGAATCTTCCGTGGAAGCCCTGAGAAATTCCCTCATCCATCAGAGAGATTTTCAAGAAGCCTTTCTTAAAGCTCTTAAAGAGGGAAAACTCCTTGACAGCAAATCATATCGCAAATGGCTCCAGATTTTCTCAACGGATGACGAAAAGGAAGAGGAGAAGGATATCAAGGCGATTTTGGCTGAATTGCCCTCCCTTAAAAGCGAGGAATATGACATCCTTGCCTTAGAAGAAGCGATTCAAGCCGATATCCAAAGCCTCAACGAGCTTATAGAAGAGATAGAGGAATTAAGAGCGGAAAGGGATGCCAAATTAATGAAGTTGAGAATGCTTCTCAGGGAAAATCTGAAGGGCAAAAAGGTGATAATCTTCAGCTATTTCAAGGATACCGCCCGTTATATTTATAATTTCCTAAGGAAAGACGAGGAGTTTATGCGGGATATGGGTTTGGAGGAGAGACAAATCTCAATAATTGATAGCGAGGTCAAACCGGAGGAGCGCATTGACCGTATCCGCAGGTTCGCCCCCACAGCAAATGAATGGCGGGATAGAATTTCGCCTTCCCAGGAGATAAAGCTACTCATCAGCACGGATGTCTTGAGCGAGGGACAGAACCTACAAGATGCCAGCGTAATCATCAACTACGACCTCCATTGGAACCCGGTGAGGATGGTGCAGAGGGCGGGAAGGCTTGACCGCATAGGTTCACCCCACGATTTCATCCATATCTATAATTTCTTCCCTGAGGATAAGCTGGAAAACCTCCTTCACCTGCTTGAGAGGCTTTACGCTAAGCTTGAGGCGATAAATCGTGCTGTGGGATTGGACGCCTCGGTTCTCGGCGAGATGCCGAATCCTATGGATTTCAATACCCTTAAGAGAATAGATGAGGAGGATAAGAAGGTTTTGGATGAGCTGGAATCGGATAGCGAGCTAAATATAGGGGAGTTTTTGATGCAGGACCTCCTGGGCTTTCTCAATAGAATTGGAGAGGAAAGATTAGGCAAAATTCCCAAGGGCATAGGGACGAGCAGGAAAGGAGAAAAGAAAGGATTTTTCGTCGCCTTCAAAAACCTCTCATCTGACCAGCATTATTGGCTTTTTGAGGACGAGGAAGGAAGGGTAATTGGCTTGGAAAGGGATAAGCTTAAAGCGATAAAGATGATACGCTGTCAGCCAGATGAACCACCTCTTCCCCTTCCTCCCAACTTTGACCCTCGCCCCAGGATAGAGGCATTGCGTGAGAAGATGGTGAATTTTATTCGCCAATCCCTACATCGGCTTCCCACCTTAAAAGCTCCCCAGAATAAATTGGTTAGTTGGTTGAGAGCTCTTCCGCCCTCAGTTGATAGGAATGAGCTTCTGCAATATTTCAGTCAGCCATTGACGGAGATGGCTCTTAAGGAGCTGAGAGGTCTTTGGAGAGAAAAGCCGAGGATGGAGGATAGGGAGTTTATGAAGGAATTGCTCAGGTTTAGCAAGCGTTATCCCCAAAGTGAGCTTAAGGGACCAGAGGTAAAGGAGATAGAGAAGGAAGATTTAGAATGCATCGCTTGGGT
>JBMFMH010000142.1:0-5038 GCA_049970775.1 bacterium
GGGGATAATCAAAGAAATACAGTTGATGGTTTTCTTCTACAATCTTATAATGAGGTGAAGAGAGGTTATTATATTGATATGACTGGTGAATTATTCAACAAAACCAAATTGTTCATCGCTGTTTTTAATTCCCTTATCCTCGCTTTGCCCTCAATGTTATCGCGAAACTTCAATTCCCCAAAGCAGACCGTCGGGTTCCTTGAGTTTCAGGGCACTATCCCCGAGGATGTCGCAACTGATGGGATGGGATATTCCCTTGAACTCAACGGTGAAAGCGTTATGTTTCCCCAAGGCTGGGATAAAGGTTATATTCCAAGCTTCGTTCCCGTTGGGAAAGCAGGGAAATTTTATAAAATCCTCTGTACCATTCCCCTTCAGATTAAGAGAGGGCAAAATACCTTGCTTATTAAATACCTAAGCGAAAATAAATTACAAAGACCTATGATTAGAGAAAGAATAGAGGCGAACATTGAGAAAGAAGTGGATGCGGGAGGTGCAAATTTCATATTCTATCCTAACGAGTCTCCTAAGGTTACCTTTTCCCTGACCTCTGACAGAGAAGTAAAGTGTAAAGCGGAGCTCGTCTTTTACGCTGTTTCACTTGCGGATAACAGGGGGGAAGACGATTGGAGACCAGGGCTTAGAGTTGTTCCCACACAAGTGCTTGAGAGGAAAGAATTGAAACTCAATTTGAGGAAAAACGAGAGTAAAAGATTTGAATTTCCTTTTCCTACAAATCATTTTGGGACGATTTCCGTTTTCCTTATCCTGCGGGAGGGCGAAAAGATTCTCCCCATTCATATTCTAAATTATGCTATTGTTCATAACAGGAAAGAAGTATTCAATGAGAACGGTATTCTCATAGCGAGCTGTGGAGAGGCGAGATATATCTCCGCATTGAAGAAGATGGGGATAGATTGGGTGAGATACGAAGTTGGCTGGGATGGTTTTGAACCGGAGAAGGGTAAATTTAGTTGGGGCAGATACGATGAATTCATTGAGGAATGTAGGAGGAGAGGGATGTTCGTAATCGTCCTCACGGAAGGGGCGCCTGAATGGGCGAAGCCCAAGGGCGATTTCTTGGATGTTCCTTATAAGGACTTCAAGATAAAGCTGGACTGGTCTCCAGGACGAGAGCATTACGAGGATTGGAAGGAAGCTTGGAAGGAGTTTTTGAAAAGATACAAGGATGTAGTGAAAGCTTTAAATGTGTGGAACGAGCCCTGGGAGGGGGGAGGGATAAGCGGATGGAAATCCACGGGAGAGCATTATAGAGAATTGTTGAAAAGGGTTGAGGAAGCGAGGGACGAGGTTGACCCTTCTATAAAAATAGTGGCTGCGGACTCCTCCCACAATACCGATTGGAAGCTTTTTTCTAAAGGAATGGATAAGGACATTGATGTTATCTCTATTCATTACGAGTTTCCCGTTCAATCTTCTTACTCTTTCGCAATGGCCAGATATTATAAAAAAGAGGTCTGGGATACGGAATCCTGGCTCAATTGGATGGGTGACGCTTGCTGTTTACGAGGTTTGCTTCACGAGATAGCTTTGGGGGCGAAGAAGGTTTCCCCTTTCGTTACGAATCTTCTCTTTGATGAGAACAACTTTCCCAACACATCGGTTGGATGGGCTTCCGCATTGGCGAGATTCCTACAAGGGAAGGAGTTCCATGGACTTGCCCATCCCCAAAGACCCCCTTTCGTCTTCTTGTTCAAAGGGGATAAGGAAAATGTTGCGGTAGCAACTACTACACTTTGGACCCATTACCAATATCGCCATAATTATCCTTGGGGGCAATTTTCTGACACTGAAAAAGTAACGATGATTCTTCCCTCTCAGGCAATGTTGAAGGTTTATGATATGTATGGCAACCCAATTCCCTTGAAAAAAGGAAGAGGTGGTATAGAGATTCCCTTGGGTAGTGCTCCTAAATACATTGTTTCGGAGAAGAGTTTTGCCGAATTCAATAATTGGTTATCCAAGGCGATTTATATAAATCTTCCTCCCGTTGAGATAAAAATCCATCAGATAAATGAACCGATTGAAAAGAAGCCTTATCTTCGCATTGATTTGAGGAATGTCCATCCCCTGCCTTTAAGTGGAGAATTGGAGCTCAAAGTTAGCGGTTTGGAACTGGAAGAGAAATCTCTCAGCATCAAATTGTCTCCCCTTGAGGAACATTCCTTTTATATCCGAATCAAGGGAAGAAAAGGTGAGGGAGGGAATAGTTTCCCCTGCCAGGTAATCGTGAAAACGAACATAGGAACTTCCATCTGGAAGGAGGATTTGGTGGTTGCGGTTATAAGGAAGGGACATATAGAGGTGGATGGCGACCTTTCCGACTGGCGAAGAATTGGGGCGGTGCCAATTCCCCTTTCTGGTATTTCCGCCGTTAGTGAAACCTTAAAGGCTTGGTTCCCCTGGGAGGAGTTCTCTAAAAAGGCTGGTGATTTTGCTGGAGAGGTAGCTTTCGCTTATGATAAGGAAAATCTTTATTTTATGGCAAGAGTGAAGGATAAAACGAGGAACCTCTTGCCCTCTCTTTTAAGTGGAAGAAACCTCCACAAATTTCAGAAGCCTCCGGGCGATTATGTGTATTACGAGGCTGGTCCCTTCCCCGGGGCTTCAGGCGATATGTTGAAGCTATCCCTTTCCCCTTTACAGGAAGAATTTAACGAAAAATACGATGTCTTCCCACCAAATTCACCCCTTCGTCATTTAGGGCACTATATCTCGGCGGGTTATCAGTATCTCGTCTATCCAATTCAGGAAGGTGGAGGGGAAATCCTCAGGGTTCGCACTCCCGATTTTTACTACCTCCATCCTCTTCCTATAAACTACTCATTTTTAAGGGAAAATTGCAGGGTTGAGGGAAGCAAGCTCGTCATCAAACTTTTGGATGATGGCTATATCTACGAAGGGAGCATTCCCTTCAGTGAGCTCAAAAATATAAAGCCACAGGATGGCAAGAGGATAAGGCTGAGCTTTATCATTCAAAACGGCGATATGGCAAACATCTTGGAGTTTTCCCGGGGCAAAAGCCTCTGCCATATCAATACGCTTGACTTCGAGCCGGGCTGGGGAGCAAAATATACTGCGGAAACAGAATTTGAGTTCGTTGAATGATGAGAAAAGGCATCGGTTATTTCTTGCTGTTGCGGTTATTTCTTTCCTTGGGCATTGCTTTCTGCAAAGGGAAAGATACCTCCCCTTATATTGACCCTTCTCAATTGGATGTTCCCTGGCCGAAGCACAGCTTCTATAAAATTCCCTGGCGGGCATATCTTGAAACGAAAAGCGGGTATGATTTTCTAAACGGAATTGGGATAAACTATAATGTTCCCGATAACGATGCACTTGCGATTCGCCTCCTTGCGGAAGCGGGTTTTAAGACTTTCCGTATAGAGATAGGGTGGTCAAGTGTCAGCTGGGATGAGAGAGGATTTAACAATGAGGAGCGCTTGAGGAAAATTCTCTCCTTCTGCAAAGAATATAATATTCGCCCAACTATCCTCCTCAACGCTCATCATGGTGTTCCTTGCCCGGTTAAGTTCTTCACCACAAAATTAACCTCTGACGCCCCAAAGGGCAGTAGGATTGTTCGCCTAAAGGATATTGATAACATCGTTCCCGGAAGAAGCGGGCTTTCCAATCTCACCGATTATTGGGCAGCGGAAGCGATTATCACCGATGTGGATAAATCAACGGGGGAATGCCACCTCAGCAAGCCTCTGCCCAAAGATTTAAAGAAAGGAGAAGATGTCCTCATAGCTACCTTGAAGTATCTCCCCCTTCATCCCGTCGGAACGCCGGAATTTGAGGAGACCACGCAGGGTTGGGTGAAGTATGCTCTTCTTGTCTGCGATTTGCTGAACGATGTGGGGATAAAATCCTTTGATATTGAGATATGGAATGAGCTGACTTTCGGCTCAAATTTCCTTGAAAGGGGGATTAATAATTATTACGACCCACCTAAGGTGCAATTTAAGACGGATTTCCTTCATCCTGGGGGGCATGCTTGGGAATTGGCGAGAAGAACGATTGAGGCTATAAAGGGAAAATATCCTCAAATTCGCTGTATTTGGGGTTTCTCCAACACGACATTTTTCCATACGCCAATTGAGGACCTCCCACCCAGGACGGATGGTCAAAGCTATCATCCATATGGGACGGGGACGAGAAGATTTCCTGAGGAGGAACAGTATAGAGATAAGCCGGAATTAAACATAGACGGTTATTCCCCTAAATTTACAATGAGAATGCCCGAGGGGTGGGCACATACCTTCCTCCAAACGGAGTCTTTGATTCGTCTAATCAATCCCTCCGCTCGCCTTCGCCATCCACCCCAAACGGTTAGATTTTATCATTATATCACGGAGCACGGTGTTCTCCCTGCGGAATGGGGAGTAAATAATGAAGAGGAAGCTTGGCTTCTTAAAGCGAAGGCTATCCTCCGCTCTTTTTGTCTTTGGCTTAATAAAGGGATTGATGTGATGCATTATTTCTGCGCCTATGACCAAAATCCCTTGGGAATGGGGATTTTGCCACCAAACCTTTCCCAATTGCCAACCAATGCGGATTTTCAAAAGGTCGCAACTTTCCCCCTCAAATCCCTCAAGAACCTCCTTTCCCAATTCAAGGGAAGCGTTCCTTTGGGGAAAACCGATAAGTTGGATGTTGAAGTAGTAGCGCTGGATGAGCAGGGCGTCATTTTTGCGGGAGATGGTGTTCATCCACCCCTCAGGCATAGGGATGTTTTCGCCTTTCTTCCCTTTCAAGTTAACAGTGGGAAATATGTAATCGCCCTCTATGTGATGACCTACGATATAACAAAGCAGTTCAAGGAGGAAATCTATCGGTTGCAAATAAAAGGATTTGGGAAGCGCATCGCTCGGGCTCGCCTGTATGACCCAATTTTGAATAAGGAGACCTCCTTGAAATTGCTCAAGAAGGGGAAAGAAGTAGTGGTGGAGGTTCCTGTTATGGATTATCCTCGTCTTCTCATCCTAAACCAATAAAAATTCATTAAAAACTA
>JBMFMH010000143.1:0-4981 GCA_049970775.1 bacterium
CAAACTGGATTGAGATGAGCGGAAAATTCCCATTCACTACTAAATCACACGCTCCTTGCGATTGCCGAACAATCCTTTTAAACTTAAAAAAGAGGTGTTAAAAAATGAACCCCTTGAGCGAAGAAGATAAAAGGGAACTTTTAAAAATAGCGAGAACTTCCATTGAGGAATATTTAAGAAAAGGGAAAATACCCACTTTCTCCCCCACATCTCCTGCCCTTCAAGAGAGAAAAGGCGCCTTCGTAACCCTCAAAAAGGCGGGCTTCCTGCGTGGATGCATCGGGATGATTGAACCCTTGAAACCCCTTCACCAAACCGTCGCGGAAATGGCTGTTGCGGCTGCTGTTGAGGACCCTCGCTTCTATCCCCTGACCCTGGAAGAACTTCCCCTAATAAAAATAGAGATTTCCGTCCTATCACCGCTTGAAAAAGTGAAAGATGTCAAGGAGATAGAGGTAGGTAAACACGGTCTATATATCGTCAAGGGCTTTTATAGAGGTCTGCTCCTTCCCCAAGTGGCAACGGAAAACAACTGGGATAGGGAAACATTCCTCCAACATACCTGCCTAAAGGCTGGGCTTCCCTCCGACTGCTGGCAAGAGGGAGACACGGAAATCTACAAGTTCTCCGCTGAGGTGTTCGGGGAGGAGGAATGAGGAAGGTCCTCTTCATTTGTATCCATAACTCCGCCCGCTCCCAAATAGCAGAAGCTCTTTTAAATAATTTATTCTCCAAAAATTTCATCGCCTATAGCGCCGGTGTGAAACCAGCAGAGGAAATCAATCCCTATGTGGTTAAAGCCTTAGCGGAAATAGGGATAGACATCTCACGAAACCGCCCGAAAAGCCTGGAAGAGTTCTACGGCTGGGAATTTGACTATGTGGTTACCGTCTGCGATGAAGGAAAAGAGGTATGCCCTTTCTTCCCCGGTGGTAAAAACTATATCCACAAAAGTTTCCCCGACCCATCATCTCTAACGGGTTCGGAAGACGAGATTATGAGTCAAGTCAGAGCAATCAGGGACGAGATAAAGGATTGGCTGATAAATACATTCTCAAAATTTGGGGAAGGAGGTGCTATAGAGCTTCGTTTATGAATGAGAACGGGAATTTCCCTCAGCAAGGTTGGATAGCGATGATACTTGCAGGTGGTAAGGGAGTGAGGATGAACAGCGAAAGGAACAAGGTCTGCCATTCAGTTGGCGGAATACCGGTGATAAACAGGACGATAGCCACCCTAAAGAACTCCGGCTTCCCCCATATACTGGTGATAGTTGGGCATAGGTTTCGGGATGTAATCGCCACGGTGGAAGAGGAATTCAAGGATGTTTATTTCGTTCTCCAAGAACCCCAAAAAGGCACCGGACACGCAGCGAAATGCGCCTGTAAATACCTACATTTCTTTGGATTCTCCGGCAACCTCCTGATAATAGCGGGAGATAAGTTGATTGATAGCGAACACCTCAGGGAAATGAAAAAGACCTTTGAAGAAAAAGATTACGACCTGCTCATCGCTACCTGCTTTTCTGAAGGGAAAAGCTTCGGGAGAATAGTAAGGGATGAAGAAGGCAAGGTTAAAGAAATCCTGGAAAGCAAGGGAAGAGAAAAGGATTTTCCCTTAATTGGTGAGACAAATCAATCCGTTTACTTTGCCAAGTTTCCTCCTTTTTACGATGCCCTCCTTTCCTTGAGAGAGGACCCCTTCAGCGGGGAGGAGCAGATAACCGATGTCGTTTCCATCCTCTATCAAAGAGGAAAGAAGATGGAAACTTTCCCCATCCCAAAGGAGGGAATTCTTACTTTCAATACCCCAGATGAACTAAGGGAAATAGAGGAAATGGTAGGCAAGCTTCAATTCTTGGAGGAAAGGGAGGAGAAGCTTGGACGAGGTGTTCTCAAACCAGCATGCGATTGGCTTTCCCTTTTGCGGGAAGATAAGAAGGAAGCCAAGAGGGTTTTCCAAAGCATATACGGGGATGAAGAAGGAATTGTGGTTAAGCGGATGGAGGATTTCCGAAGGCTGCTTACCGCCTTCATTGAGGAGATGGGAGGAAACGAGCCTGTGTTCCTCGTTCGTTCACCTGCGAAGCTCAACATATTGGGAAGGCACATTGACCACAGAGGAGGGAGGATAAACAGCATCGCAATAGATAGGGAAATCCTTATGGTGGTGCATCCCCGAAAGGACGATGTAATCAATCTCTTCAACTTAGACCCATTGTATCCAGCTCGTTCATTCAGGATAAGCGAGGAGTTCGCTAAATATGGCTGGCGTGATTGGATTGAGCTCATTGATTGTTCTGAGGTAAAACGGGATGTGAAAAAATCCGAAGGGGATTGGGTGAATTACGCTAAGGCGGCTGTTTTGAAGCTTCAGGAAAGGTTTAGGGATAGAATCTTCAGGGGTTTTGATGCCTTCGTCTGGGGAGACATACCAGCTGGCTCGGGCTTGAGCTCTTCATCCGCTCTCGTTGTGGCATTCGCTGAGGCTACGAGGCTTATAAACGGGCTGAAAATCCCCGATGAAGAATTCGTCCGTCTTTGCGGAGAAGGGGAATGGTTCGTCCAGACGAGGGGAGGTATGGGCGACCACGCTGGAATTAAATTCGGAAGACCATCTTGTGTTAATCAATTCTCCTTCCATCCTTTCTCCTATATACAAAGCGTCTCCATCCCTAAGGGTTACACCTTCCTCTACGCCTATTCCCACCAGAAAGCACATAAAGCAAGAGAGACAAAGGACATCTTCAATCAAAGAATTGCCTCTTATGAAATCGGCACTCGCCTCCTCAAAAGGCAGATAGAGATAGAACATCTAAGAGACCTCCACCCGGAGGAAAAGGGGCTAAGCGATGAGGAGATATTCCACCTCTTGAAGTTCCTTCCAATAACAATGGGAAAGGAAGAGGTTTTGAAAGAACTGGGAGAAGAGGGAGAGGAGATTCTCCTCCACAACAATGTTATACACATAGAGGAATTTCCTGTGCGAGGGGTATGTCTTTTCGGAATCGCCGAATGTGCGAGGAGCAGGATTTGTCCTGAGCTTCTCCACAACGGGGAAATCCACGCCCTCGCCCAGCTGATAAACATCTCCCACGATGGAGACAGGGTGATGAGGCTGAACGAAAGAGGGGAAATGGTCCCTCATTCCAACGATGTATCGGATGAGCATCTTGACAAGCTGATAAAAATGAGAAGGGAAAATCCCCACAGGAAAGAATTTACCCTCCCCTATCAACCTGGCGATTATGCCTGTAGCACTGAGGAAATAGACCATATGGTTGACCTTGCGAGGAGCGTTAGGGGAGTATTGGCGGCGCAGATATTGGGAGCGGGATTGGGAGGTTCAATAATGATTTTGGCGGAGGAGGAAGCGGTTGATGATGTTAAGAGGGCGCTTATTGATGGATATTATGAGCCAAGGGGGCTTGAGCCAGTAATAGGGAAATGTATCCCGATAAAGGGGGCAGGGGTAATAGAGATTTAAAGGAAAAATCTTGCCCGCCCCCTCTGGGGGCGGGCAAGGTCTTTATTAAATATCCTCCTCTATAACCCTCAAATTCTTCAATTTGGCGAAGTTCTTCACATCCTCCCGCCAATCGCCATAGAAAGTCACCCTATGCCAAGTATGCGTCCAATTCTTAAGGATTTTCCTTGCGTCAACCTCCGCAGCCAGCTTCGTCCTGCATCCCTTAGGTTCATCTATGTTCGCCACTGTCTTCCCCGTGTGGAGAACTAAGGTGCTATCCCAGATTGATATCCTCAGCGTCGTTATCTTCTCCCCTAAGGGCAAAAGCGATTGCACCGATGCTCCCTTCCCATCCTCGGCGTGGGAACGAATGATGTAGGAATTAGAAGGACCATCTGGTCCGAAAACCTTGTTCGTTGCGACACAATGAGCATAGATTATCCTATTAGTTGCGGTATCAAGGACGGGGTCGGAGATATATCCTGGGCGTCCCGTGAGATAACGCATCATCAACTGGGTTATTGTGGAATCAACATCCGCCTCACAGCATCCCGTTGAGCCTTCATTATTCAACTGGAAGAAAGCAAGGCAAGGATAAGCTTCAAGCCTATTGCCATAGACAAGCCCAAGGCAATTCACAGTTACCGCATCCGCCTTCCTACTATTCATCAAGGATTTCAGGGCAATATATAACCTCGCCGCCTTAACGATATCCTCTCTCGTCGGCTCAACGACCTTCTCCGCCTCCTTTATCCACTTATCCGCCCATTCCTCAGCCGAGCTCAACCTAACCCTACGATATATGGAATTGACCTCATCGGAGGTTACCCCCTCAACGATTGTCCCGAACAGCTCCTTCACCTTTTTTGCTACCGCTGAAACATCTCCATCGGTTACAACGATTATCTTTGATTGCTCAAGCCTTTTGATAACCTCAAAAAGGCGCACGGCGCGGACGACATCCTGAAAGTCCGAGGAAGCAACGCCCACAACGGGAAGGTTTTCGTTCCTGATCCCCTCCATCACGGCGAGGTATTCACCAGAGCCGGCGTAGAGGTCATCAACGAGGATTGTTGGGCGCCCACTTCTCGCAAATACCGCGGGAGCTCCCGTCCAAATCCCTATGATGTAGACAACATATCCATCCGCATCCTTCGTTTCTTGCAGGAGGCGATTGGCTTCCTCAGCGCTTTGGATATGGTAAGGCGTGAAATTAATATCGGGCAGGGCTTTTCTCAGCTTCTCCGTTAGCTCCTCCGCTCTTTTAGCGTAGTCATAGCCCTTATAGGGCCAAGTTGGAACCTCGGAGGGAGTATGGGTGAATACAAGGGGGATATTCGCTTTATCTTTGCTGTTCCTCACCTCCTTCCGCATGGCGAATCCCTTTCCTCCTTGTAGAAGGAATAGACCACCGAGGAAGAGGGAACCGCAGTAGCCGAAAAACTCCCTCCTGCTAATCCTCATTCCTTCCTTATCGTTCATAAATTTTCACCTCCTAATCAGCAATAACTTT
>JBMFMH010000144.1:0-4937 GCA_049970775.1 bacterium
CATTTGAGCTGGGGAGAGCTCAATGGTTTGTCCATAGGCTTGCAGGCTCAGGATAAGCAAGCCAAAGACCAACAACACCAAAACAGACCTCAACATATTAAATCACCTCCCATCGTTGTTCTTCATAATATAATGTGTCCTATTCTTCCCAAATTTTCTCCCTTCCTTCCTATAATTCTCCTCGTTTCCCCTCTAAAATCTCCTTAATAATCCTCACACTTATTCGCCTTCCAGTGTATCATAAATCTTTCACTGGGTAGCGGAGATGCCTTGCAGGGTGGAAGCTCTTCATTTCAAGGGGCGTTTTGCGGGGATGCCCGCTCTCCTTGGATAATTTGGTGGCGTTTCCCTCTCTTTCAGAACGACGAGGAACATCCTTTTTTCCTCCCCAATGGGGAGGGTTGTTTCCCTGAGCTCGTAAATCTTCCCTCCCAAAATGGAAAGAGCTCTCTCAGACTCCCTCAATTCATCCAATAGCTTGGGTCCTTTATAAGCGATGAAATAGCCACCTATTTTTATAAAAGGCAAACTATACTCAAGGAGCACTGGTAAGGAAGCGACCGCCCTCGCTACCCCGAGGGAAAACATCTCCCTATACTGGGGAAGTTTCCCTAAATCCTCCGCTCGCCCTTCCAAAATCACGAAATCTAAACCGCTTTTATCTCTGAGGTTTTTGAGAAAAGCGATTTTCTTTTTATTTGACTCCACAAGATAGAGGGAAAAGGAAGGCTGAAGGATTTTCAAAGGAACGCCCGGGAAGCCCGCTCCGCTCCCTATATCAATGAGAGTGCCTTTCTTCAAAGGGAAAAAGGGAAGGGGAAGAAGGGAATCTAAGAAGTGATAAAGGAGGATTTCCCGTTCATCATCGTGAGCGGTTAGATTGAATTTTTTGTTCCAAACTTGTAGCTCCCGAAGATAGAGACGAAATAACCTCTCCTTTTCCTCGTCTAATTCTCCCAGTCCTAATTCAGCTATCCTCTCACGGAAGAGCTGCCACAAATCCTCAAGTTATCTCTATGTTTACGGGTTTTCTCTCCTCGTTCCCCTTGCTATCTCTTGCCACGAGATAGATGGTGTAGGAACCCGGAGGGGCATCGTAGGGGATGTTTCCTTCCAAGACGAACAAATCTTCCCCTCTTCTCTCCGCCCAGAGTCTATTCCCCATAGGGTCAATAACCACTACTTCAACGATATCTCCCTCATCGGAGGTTATCCTACATTCACCCCTTCCCCAGTAGCCCCTTTTGAGGGGGAAGGGGTCTATCTTCAAGTCGCTGATGAGTATAGCCATAAATATCACCTCCTTTTAAGTTAATTCTAATCTCTCTCCCATTTGGAGGCTATAAAATCTTGCATAGAGACCGTTTGCCCTCAGCAATTCCTCGTGGTTTCCTTCCTCAACGATTCTGCCGTTATAAAGGACGAAGATTCTATCCACTGACCTAACGGTGGATAAGCGGTGGGCGATGATGATAGCTGTTTTACCTTCAAGCAGCCTTTGCATCGCCTCGTTGATTTTATACTCGGTTTCCGAGTCAAGGGATGAGGTTGCCTCATCAAGGATGAGGATTGCTGGCTTGCGTAGGAAAGCTCTTGCGAGGGCGATTCTCTGCCTTTCCCCTCCTGAGAGCTGGGCGCCACGCTCACCGAGCAATGTATCATAGCCTTTGGGAAGATTAATGATGAAATCATGTGCATTCGCAAGTTTTGCTGCTTCAATTATCTCTTCTTCACTTGCTCCAAGCCTTCCTATAGCGATGTTTTCTCTAACAGTTCCAGCGAATATTATCGTATCTTGGGGAACCGCAGCGATGAACTTGCGAAGGGAAGTCGGTTTAATCTTCTTTAGATTGATGCCGTCAAGGTAGATTTCCCCTTGAGTAGGCTCGTAGAGACGGAGGAGAAGAGCAACTAAGGTGGATTTACCTGCTCCCGTTGGTCCAACGATAGCCACTTTCTCTCCCGCCCTTATATGCATATTGATGTCCTTTAAGACCTCTTCTCCCGTATAAGTAAAGGTCACATTGGAAAGGACGAGCTCACCCCTTACTTCTTTCAATTCAATCGTTCCTTTCGCTGTTTCCAGCTCTTTAGGCTCGGATAGCACTTGGAATATCCTTTCGCTTGCTCCCAATGCGGACTGCAGGTTAGCCCAAGTATTTGAGAAGAGTGCCACCTGTTCGATGACCAGAGCCATATACCAGATAAAGGCGACGAGACCTCCGGGGCTCAAACGATTGGTGAGGACGAGATAGCTACCGTAGCCTAAGGCACCGAGGAAAGGGACAGCGCCTCCAAATAAACCGAGGGATGACATCAAAGCCCTATACTTGGCGCTATTTAAAACGGTATCAATGAACTCCTTGCTAGCGGTTTGGAGCTTGCTCAAGGTGAATTTTTCCAGAAGGAAAGCCTTGACAACCAAGATACCGCTAAGCGTGTCCTGAACGAGCGATGTTATCTCGCCCAATTTATCCTGCATAGCCTTGGCTTTATCCTTAACTTTTCTACCGAGAGGGGTAGCGACGATGACGAATATGGGAATGAAAAGAGCGATGAAAAGGGACAGCTTGAGATTCAAGGTGAGCATTAGAAGGAAGCCACCGATTAAAAGAATGGGCTGGCGGATGAGGTTTATTATCTCTGAGGTCAAAAGGTTCTGCACTGTTCCCACATCGTTCATAAGGCGGGAGACAATGTCGCCTGTATGAATTTTTTGGAAGTAGCGAAAGGAAGCGTTCTGAAGGTGTTCAAAGAGAGTAAGCCTCATATTCGTGCTTATGCTTGCGCCCAAATAAGCGAAGTTCAAAACCTGGAGGTAGCTCGCTGTTGCCTCCAAGCCCAGGATGGCAAAAGAAATGAAGAGGATTCTTTTAAGCGAGGGTATATCCCTTGAGACGAGGGCGGAGTTGAACATCTCCTTTATAAGCCAGGGGAAGACCAGCGTCGTCGCTGAGGTTAGAAGGGTAAGAACACAGCAAATGAGGACGATATGCCAAAAAGGATAAACAAATTTCAACAGTTTCTTTATTTCCCTGCTCATCTCTCCCTATGGATGATGAAATCGCTCAGCTTTAGTATTGCTTCTTTGGCGGGAGAGGGAGGGAAGATGGCTAGATATCTTTTCGCCCTTTTTATGAATCCCTCCGCTTTCCTCCTTGCTTTTTCCAGCCCACCGCTTTCCTCTAAATACTTCTTAATCAATTTTGGCTTTCCCCTATATTTCTCCATCAGCTCTCTCAGAATCCCTTTCTGAAAAAGGGGAAGCAAGGGGAGGGTCGGATTGCCCTTCTCTATATCGGAGATAATCGGCTTGCCCATTCTTTTTTCATCACTTGTTATATTGAGAATGTCATCGGTTATCTGGAAGGCAAGCCCAATGTATTTACCGAAAAGGGAAAGGTTCCTTTCCTGAATTCTGTTAGCCCTTCCCAAAATCGCTCCTATCTTCGCGGTTGTCCTAAATAGGGAAGCGGTCTTCAATTCTATGATTTTTAGATATTCTCTCTCGCTAATCTCCCCCTTTTCCCTCAGTAAGAGCTCCATAGCCTCGCCCCTGCTCATTCTCTCCACTGTATCAGCAACGAGGGAAAGCATTCTCTTATCTCCCCATTTGAGGAAGAGTTTTCCCGCCTTCGCCACGAGCAAATCCCCCACGAGAACAGCGATTTTCTCGCCCCATTTAGCGTTCACCGAGGGGTTTCCTCTCCTCATATCTGCTTCATCTATTATATCGTCGTGGACGAGGGAAGCAGTATGGATGAGCTCTATCCCGGCTGCTATGGAGCAAGCCCTTTTGGATACCCTGCCAAGCATTTTGCAGATGTTGAGGAGGAGGGCTGGTCTCAATCTTTTACCATTTGCGAAAAGGATGGATGAAGCGGGAAGAGCGAGTTCCTCGGGAACATCCTTTAATTCTTCCTTCATGATGTCCTCAACTATCCCCAACTCCCTCTTAATCGGCTCATAGAAAGATTGGAAGTCTTCCATTTCACTAATATTCGGCGGGTAACTCTTTTAATTGGGCGTAAGAGAAGACCGGTCCATCTAGGCATACATATTTGGAGCCCACATTACAGCGCCCACATTTCCCTATCCCGCACTTCATTCTCATTTCCAGTGTTGTGATAATTCTCTCGGGAGGAAATCCCAGCTTCAATAGGTTCTCAATTGTGAATTTTATCATTATAGGAGGACCGCAGGTTACAGCGTAAGCGTTTTCCGGGCTGGGAGCTATCTCCATCACATAAGGAGGAACGAAACCTATATGTCCCTCCCATTTACCATCCTGTCTATCAATCGTCAGATAGACTTTGGTTCTTTCCGCCTTTTCCCACTCCTTGAGCTCTTCCTTGAAGCAGAGGTCATCGCTTGTTCTTGCACCGTAAATTATCGTCAATTCACCATATTTTCCCCTATTATCAAGACAGAATTGGATGAGGGAGCGAAGGGGAGCGAGTCCTATTCCTCCTCCGATGAAGATTATGTTTTTCCCTTCCATATCCTCATAGGGGAAATGATTGCCGAATGGACCTCTTATTCCCACGAGGTCACCCTCGTTAAGGTTATGAAGGGCGGTTGTCACGGTCCCCATCCTCTTAACGCTGAATTCTATGAATTCTCTGCGAGTAGGGGAGGAGGTTAAGCAGAATGGGGCTTCGCCCACGCCGAAGACGGAGACCATCTGGAATTGTCCTGGCTTGTAGGCGAAATTATTGTGCGCCTCTTGGTCCAAAATGACAGCCTGAAAGGTCTTCGTATCAGGCGTTTCCTGTCTTATGTGCTCAATGCGAGCTATGTAAGGGAAGTATGGATTGTTCATCTTCTCTTTAAAATTTAAAAATCAAAAAGAGAAAAAGTCAAGAAAAGGCTTTGTTGCTGGTATGGGAAAAAAATTTGATTTTCAAGAAAGGACCCACCTCTATTTTCTCTCCTCA
>JBMFMH010000145.1:0-4829 GCA_049970775.1 bacterium
AAGCCCTCGCAACTCGCAGCGGAGGCTCCGCCTCCGCTCACGAGATTGCTTCGCTACCGCTTGCAATGACGAAAGGGTGGCGGGCGCCCCCTCTATGAGAGGGGAACTTTAGAGTGAAAATCCTTGTCATTTGAAACCCTTATGTATTTCCATTAAAATAATCTCTATGAGACCTTTGCCTTGGTTGGGTTCCTGGCTCCGACGCTATATCTGGTATATCTTTATGGGGCTTGTTGGCTCCCTGGGAGCGGGAATCCTCGTCAGCGTTGTTGCTTATCTTTCCAGCGAGGCGATAAACGGCGTCGCCGAGAGAAACTTCTCCCTCGTCCTCAATGTCTGTTTGAAGGGATTAGTTGTCTACCTGGTAATCGGCATCTGCCAATATATGAGCGCATACTTCCTTCCCCGCTCCGCAAATAGTATCGGAGTGGAAGTTCGCAAACTGCTTTTCTCGCGCTTGGTCAATTCCCCCGTTTCTCTCTTTCATCGTCGGAGAGTGGGAGACTTAATGTCCAGGGTTATCGTTGATGTAGCGGTTATTGAATCCTCCGTTCCCTCCGCAATTGAGCGCCTCGTTGCTTCTCCCGTGGTAGCCCTTTTCCTTACCGTTAACCTCTTCCGTCTCAACTGGCAGCTTGCCATTCTCAGCGCCATCGCCCTCCCCCTTATCGGTTTCCTAATAGATGTTGCGGGGAAAAAGATGAGAAAGATACAAATTGATATTCAACGCAGGCTGGCTGACCTCAACACCGCTCTTGAGCATTCCTTCGCCTTTATAAAGGAAATAAAAGCCCTTTGCGCTGAGATATTTGAGAACCAAAGGTTCCAAAACTTAGCGGAGAGAACTTTCGGCTCAATTATGCGTGGGGTGAGATTAAGGGCTCTTTTAGGTCCTGTTATTCAATTCACCGGGGCAATGGGCGTGATAGGGATAATCATTTTTGCCTCTTGGCAGATAAGCAGGGGAACACAATTCGATGTGGGCAAGCTCACCGCTTTCGTCATTTTGCTGAACTCCATTTACCAGCAGATGAGGGGAATTGGGGATGGGATAATTTCCCTTCAACAAGCGTTAGGCGCTTCCACCCGCCTCTTGGAGCTCTTGGAAATGACCGCCTCCCCGGAAAGAAAAGTTGGCAAGGAAATTCCCACCCTAAGCGAGGAGATAAAGTTTGAGGATGTTTCTTTCTCTTATGACGGTTCAAATGTTTTGGAGGGGATAAACCTAAAGGTTAGGAAGGGCGAGATACTGGCGATTGTTGGTCCTTCTGGTGCTGGTAAAAGCACGCTCGTTGACCTCATACCTCATTTCTACGACCCAATTAAAGGGAGAATCCTTTTTGATGGAAAGGATATACAAGAAATTGATATTCACTCGCTTCGCCGCCAAATCGCCATTGTTTCCCAGGAACCGTTCGTTTTCGCAGGCACTATAAGGGAGAACCTTTCCTACCCTGAAGAGGTTTCAGAAGAGGAAATGCGAGAAGCCTTGGAGAAGGTTGACCTTTGGGATTTCGTTTCCTCCCTCCCCGAAGGGCTTGACACCCTCATTGGGGAAAGGGGGCTTACTCTCTCCGCTGGGCAGAGGCAGAGACTTGCGATTGCTCGTGCCCTCCTGCGAAAACCAGCGATTTTGGTTCTTGATGAGGCAACTGCGAACATTGATTCCCTCTCGGAACAACGCCTCTTGAAAGCCATCTCACAAGGTCAATATACCGTTATTCTCGTTGCTCATCGCCTTTCCACTGCCCGTGTTGCGGACAGGATAATAGTTCTCAATGAAGGGAAAATCGTGGAGGAAGGAAGCCACGAGGAGCTACTCAAAAAGGGTGGCTTCTATGCCCGCCTCTACGAGCTACAAATGGGACAGAATGAGGAGATTAGTTGAGAAGATAATTGCGTTTTTAGCTCCTTATATAGGGTGGCTCGTCCTCTGGTTCATCACTTTTACCTCTCGCCTTACCGTCCTCGGTAGAAAAAGAATCAAACCAGGCTCCATTCTCGCATCCTGGCACGGCTCTCTCTCCATTCCCGTTTTCATCCTGAGAAAATTACATCTCACCTGTATAGTTTCCCCATCAGAGGATGGGGATATCCTGGAGAGATTCCTTATCTTAAGCGGATGTAAGGTGATAAGGGGTTCAAGGAGGAAGGGAGGAATTACTGCCTTAAGAAGAGCGAGCGAGGAATTGAAGAAAGGGGAGATATTGGGGATAACCCCAGATGGACCTGTGGGACCAGCACGCATTCCCCATAGGGGAATCCTCTACCTTACCAGTCAGGGACATCCCCTGATTCCCGTGGGAGTTTCAGCCCGTCCCGCTATTCGCTTGCGAACTTGGGATAGACATCTTTTGCCCCTTCCTTTCTCCCGCATAGTCGTCTCATTCGGGGAACCCTTATATGAGGGAGAAAGCCTTGAAGCAATAAAGAAAGCAATAGATGAGGAAGAGGAAAGGGCAAACAGGCTGTTGGAAAGCCAGGAATGTTCTCTTTGGGAAATGCTTTTCCCCCTCTTGCTTTATAACATCACCATTTTCCTCCTCCTCCCCTTCCTTTTGTTCTATCTTTTCCTGAGGGAATTAAGAGGAAAACATTTAAGGGGATGGAAGGAAAGGCTCGGTTTCGTTCCCAAAGCAAAGGGTGGTATTTGGTTTCACGCAGTATCAGTTGGCGAGGTGATGGCGGTTAAACCGATTATTGAAAGGATTCATTCCCTCGCACCGGAGAAACCGCTATTTCTTTCCAATATAACGATTACAGGCAGGGAAACCGCAAAAAAACATCTATCCTCCCTTGCCACTCTTTTTTTCTTCCCCTTTGACCTCCTTCCCTTCCCCTTCATAGCCTTGAGAAGGCTTAAACCCTCCCTCATCTGTCTCGTTGAGACCGAGATATGGCCTAACTTGATATTTTTCGCCCGAATGTTGAAAATACCCATTGTTCTCGTGAACGGCAGGATATCCGATAAAAGCCTTCTCTCCCTCAGAGCTCTCCGCTTCTTCTTCACCCCCCTCCTTAGGCAAATACATCTGCTTATGCAATCCGAAAGGGATGCTATGAGAGCGAAGGAGTTGGGTGGCAAGAATGTATTGGTTTTAGGCAACACGAAGTTCGACCAAGTTAGTGGCCTTCGGGACCCTCTTCGCTTGGAAAAGCTGAGAAGTGCCCTCGGATTGAGGGAGGACGAAGAGGTCTTCCTCGCCGGGAGCACCCACCCCGGTGAGGAAGAGAAGATATTGCGAGCTTATTGGGATGTTAGATTATCCCATCCCGACCTCCGATTGATAATCGCCCCTCGTCACCCTGAACGGGTTCCGCAGGTGGAAGCTCTTCTCACAAGGAAGGGTTTCTCTCATATCAGGAGAAGCGCGCTCCCTGTGGAGGATTTAGACCCCCACTCCGTTATCATAATTGATACTGTGGGGGAATTATCCACACTCTACGGTCTCTCCACCCTGTCCTTTGTGGGAGGGAGTCTCGTCCCAATCGGTGGTCATAACATTCTTGAGCCATTGGCTTGGGGAAAACCGGTCTTGTTTGGTCCTTTTATGAACAACTTCCGGGATATAGCGGAATTAGCGAAAAGAGAGGGGATAGGGATAGAAGTGAAAGGAGAGCGGGAGCTGGCGGAGAAAATCAAGCTCCTCTTGTCGCTTCCCTCCTGGAGAAAGGAAATAGGGGAAAAGGCAGAGGCTTTGATAGAGAGAATGAAGGGAGCAGGAGAACGCTACTCCGACTATATTCTTCAGTTATTGAAAAAGGAATGAAAATTGAGGAACTTTGGAAAAGAACAGTAAGCGGAGAGAAGGGGCTTGCTTATTCCTTTTTTCGTTTCTTTTTATCGATTTTAACTATTCCCTATCTAATCGGTTTTTTTCTGTTTCGCAAAATACAGAGTCATCGTGCGGTTAAACTTCCCTGTCCCGTCATAGGCATTGGAAATATAACTTTGGGAGGGACGGGGAAAACCTCGCTTGCCATTCTTTTGGGACGGAAGTTAGAGGAAATGGGCTTAAAAATCGCCATTCTTTGCACGGGATATGGAGGGAAAAGGGGAGGGAAGGTTAAGGGGAAAACGGTGGAGGAAGTGGGAGACGAAGCTGTTTTGCTTTCAAAATGCTTACGAAAAGGAGATGTATGGGCAGGAAGGGATAGATTAAAAATGGCTCGGGAAGCGTTGAGGGAGGGCGTAGAGGTGATAATCTTGGATGATTCAATGCAATACTTCAAAATAAAAAAGGATTTAGAGATAGCGATGCTTAACGCATTTTCTCCTTTTGGCTATGGTTATCTTTTCCCTCGTGGCGCCTTGCGGGAACCAATTTCCGGCTTAAGGCGGGCGGACATTATAATCCTCACCAACTCGGATTTGGTTGAGAATAAAGGGAAAATAGTTGAACGCATCAAGGAAATTAATCCGAAGGCTTTGATAGTAGAGGCTAATTATAAGGCAAAGGGACTATTTGATATAAGCGGAGAGGAATTTAAGGAGATTGAATGGCTTAGGGGGAGAAGGGTGAGTGGCATAGCGGGGATAGGATGTCCAGAAGGATTTAGAAAGAGCTTGGAAGGGTTGGTAGGGGAGACAGTATTTCGCTCTTTGCCCGACCATTACAGCTACAAATGCGAGGATATAAAAAGGCTTGAAGAGGAGGCGAGGGAAAAAGGCTTGGAGGCGATAGTTATCACGGAGAAGGATGGGGTAAAGATAAAGGAATTGATGGAGCAGGGATGCACATTTAAGGTTCCCATTCTGATTTTGCGAGCGGAGCTGACGCTGTCGCCCGAGGATGTTTTCTGGGAGAAGGTTCAAGAAGCTGTGAGAA
>JBMFMH010000146.1:0-4827 GCA_049970775.1 bacterium
CCCGCCTCGCTTCGCTCGGCACCCCTTCAAGGAAGGGGAATTCGAGCGCCTTCCTATTTGGGAGCACGGGAAAGGAGGAGCGTTCCCGCTACTAAGCCCAAAATGTTGGGTAGATAGGCGGCGATTAAGGGATTTAAAAGCCCCTTCTCCCCTATTATCGCCGTGTAATGCCAAATAATATAGTAAACGAAAATCACTATCACGCTTAATCCAACACCAATGCTCTTCCCTTTATAGGGCTTCAAGCCGAAGGGAATGCCAAGGATGGCAAGCACTAAAGCGGCGAAGGGGTCAGCCAGCTTTCTATGAAGCTGAACGATTAGATGGGAATATGGCTCCCCCATTAACTTCAAATGCTTAATATATGAAGAAAGCTGATGAAAGGACATATCCTCTGGCTTAACGCTTCCCATTGCTATTTCCTGCGGGGAGCGAGGGAAGAGGACCTCTTTCTCTCGGAAGGAAACACGAGATAGATTTTCCCCTCCCAAGCTCCTCGCCTCGCCATTCTCAAATAACCATCTATTCCCCATCCAAACAGCTCGCTTTGCGGAAAGGACCATAGCAGGCTTCCCCTGCCAAAATTCAATCGCAACCACTCCCTCTAAAATCCCCTCCTTGGGAAAAAGACGCTTTGCATATAGGACGAATTGAACCTCGCCGTTTCTCTCCTCCTTAGCCACGATATTTTCCCTTTCCCCTCCTGTCCTCCTTATCTCATCCTCAATCTGCGCCACCTTTCTATTAGCGAAAGGGACGATATATTCATTGAATGAGAGGGCGGTTAAACTCACAAGTATGGAGAAAAGAGAAATGGGCAGGATTACTCTCCACAGGCTTAAACCGGAGGTGAAGAAAGCGACTATCTCGCCATCGCTTGAGAATCTTCCCAATCCCAAAATCACACCCAAAAGGGTGGCCATCGGTAAAATGAGAACGATTATCGGGGCAAGTCCATAGAGGAAAAGTTGAAAAGCCTGCCAGGGGGAGGCGTTTTGTTCAACGAGGAGCTTGGTAATCTCAAAGAGGAATTTCCCTCCAATGAAGACGAGAAGGAAGACCGCAACCCCGAAAAGGAAGGGACGGAACAGCTCGCTAATAATGTATCTGGTCAAAATGCGCATCTCACATCTCGAACCTTTCTCCCAGATAGAATTTCCTCGCTAAGGGGTCCTTTGTGAGCTTATCAGCTGGTCCTTCCGTTAATATCTTTCCTTGATAGATTATGTAGGAACGGTCGGTTATGGAGAGGGTATCTCGCACATTGTGGTCGGTAAGCAATATGCCGAGGTTTTTCTCCTTTAAATGGGTTATTATCCTTTTCAACTCATCCACTGCGATGGGGTCAACTCCCGTGAAGGGCTCGTCCAGGAGGATGAACTGGGGATTTCCCGCCATCGCCCTCGCCACTTCAACCCTCCGCCTTTCCCCTCCCGAGAGGTCCTGCCCTCGCATTTTCCTCAAATGAGCGAGGGAGAATTCCTCAAGGAGTTGCTCCACCACTTCCTTTTTATTCCTAACCCCTCTTGCCTCCAGAACCAATAAGAGATTCTCCTCAACGGTTAACCTGCGAAATATAGAGGGCTCCTGAGCGAGATAACCGATGCCCAATAGCGCCCGCTTGAACATCGGCCATTTCGTTATATCCAAATCACCGAAATAAACCTTCCCCGCATTCGGCTTTATTAAACCGATGAGCATATAGAAGGTCGTGGTTTTACCCGCCCCATTCGGTCCCAAAAGACCCACCACCTCTCCCCTATTTATCTCCAAAGATACACCATCCACAACCCTCCTTCTTCCATATATCTTTACCAGCCCTTCCGTCCTTATCATTTTTGCCCACGAGTTTGAGAGGGTATGGGGAATTCAAGATGAACATTCCCCTCCGCTTTCAAGCTCTTCTTTTCCATATCAATGCTTATCCTATCCGCCTTTATAAGGGATGTTCCCTCCCTATCGGACCTCGTTACCTTCGCTTGTGCATTTCCCTCTAAGATAAGGACATTGTTTCCAGTTAAAGTTGCTTTATCGGCTTGTCCCTCCACTTCTTGTTTAAGATTTTCTTTTAAAACTTGAACAATCTTAAACAAAACGCTCCCTTCCGCCACTATCTTTTCTATATCCCCCTTATCGTTTAGGTAAACGGTCATCCTCTGCGCTTGGGCTTGGGTATCGGGGAGGATTAATTTGGGATTAGGGTAAGCGGTAAGGGTATTATTCCCCCAATCTATATCTATCTTATCCGCACGCAGGATGCCCTCAGGAAGCTTGGCTTCCTTTTGCTGAACAAAAGCAAGACCACAGGTTAAAAGAACAAGAGAGAGCAGAAACTTTCTCATCGCTTTTGCCTCCTTTTAAATTCTATTTTAACGATTGCCCCGTTCTTTAGCATTCCCCTTTTCAATCCCCAATCGGCGCTGAACTCCCTCCCTTGGAGTGAGACCTTTCCCCATTTCAGGGTAACATTCCTCCCTTTTACCCTTTTCCCTTTAAAGAAAACCTCAAGATAACCACAAGTGATGTCGCTTGCCCTTTTTATTCCCCTCAAATTCCCTCCTTTATCCAAAATCAAAAATCCGCTTTTGGGCTCATAAACCGCTGAGGAAGCTAATAGTTCGGCGAAGGGCTCACCTTTCTCATAGAGGATGGTTTTGACTCCGCTAAGCTCTATTCTATCCTCCTCCCCTTTGCTTGAGCTAGCCCAAATTTCCATCAGCTTTCTCCCTTTAGCATCGTTCTGGAGGAAATGCACCCCTGAAAGCGCTATCTCCACCTTCTCCCTTGGCTTTTTCTCTATGGTGGGCTGAACCTCTCTTTTCCCACCACAGCCCGCTACCAGGAGAAGAAGCGATATTTGAATAAGGTATAGAGCGCTATGAAGCCGTCTTTCCATTTGACCTTCTTTCCTTCCTTTTTCGTGCGTGGTGTGTAGGATATGGCGAGCTCCCTTATCCTTATTCCTTTCCTTCCTATCTTAGCGGTTACCTCAGGGCAAAACTCAAACCCCTTGCATCTCAAATTTAGGGAGCGTAGGAGGGAGGTTTTGAAAGCCTTATAGCAGGTAGCCTCATCCGTCAGGCGTCTACCCAAAAGGAGGCTTGCCGTCCAGGCAAGGATTTTGTTGGCGATGAAATTCAAGGGACGCATTCTCGGTCTTCCCCTAAGGAAACGGGAGCCATATACCACTTCCTCTTTACCTTCCAAGATGGGCTTTAAAAGCTCCGGCAACTCCGAAGGATTGTATTCCAAATCAGCATCCTGAATGACGATTACCTCCCCTCGCACATAGGGTAGAGCAGCTCTTATCGCTGCTCCCTTGCCGAAGTTACGAGGAAGAGTGAAAATGCGAAATTCTGGGTCCTTTATTTTTTTCAAGATTTCCTTCGTTCCATCGGTTGAGCCATCGTCAACGATTATGATTTCCTTTTCCAAGGGAACCTCCTTCAGCCTCCTCACCAGTTCCTCAATCGTCCTCTCCTCGTTATAAACGGGAACGATTATAGAAACCTTTACAGTTTTTCCACCCATCCCTTTACCCTTCCCTTTTCTATTTCTATCAAGCCCACATATCTCGCATAACAGCCGGAATGTAAGATATAGCAATCGTTTATCTTGAGGGGTTCCTCAAGAAGGATATGATTATGCCCGCCCAAAATGATGCTGGGCTTTTTGAGCATCCTCGCTAACTTCACATCCCTCCCTATACCGATATGGGTGAGAAAGACGATAAAATCGCAGATTCCCTCCAATTTTTCCTCCATCGCTATTCCGCAGGAAATCGGTTCGGAAAAGCGAAGAGGAAGCAGTTTTTCCCAAAATCCTCTTACCTGTGGCAAGGTTAATCCCACTATGGCGATGCGATAGCCTTCTCGCTCCAAGAGGATGTAGGGACGAATTTTTTCCATCTTCCCTTCGGGAAGAAGGTTAGCGGAGAGGAAAGGGAAAACCGCATCCCTCAGCTTCCACTTGAGGAAGCTTGGGAAGGGATGGAACTCTCTATTCCCCAAAGCGCCGGCGGTATAACCCGCTAAGCTCATCAATTTAAGGGTTCTTTCTCGCCAGCGGATGTCCAAATTTCCCGCTGAGAGGGAATCGCCGGAATCCAAGAGGAGGGCTCCACTTTGTCCGAGATGGAAAAGCCTTTTCGCCTTTTTTGCGGATAGTTTACCGTGCATATCGGATGTATGGGCAATCAGCACTACTCCTCCAGAGCTTGGAGGAAGAGCTTGCGAGCTTCCTCGTATCTTTCCTGTTTTCGCAAAATCTCCTCAATCGCTTCCCGCACCGCCCCTCGTCCACCCTCCTTTGAGAGAAGCAAATCCGCTTTTTCCTTGATTTCCTCAACGGCGTTTCCCACCGCTATCTTCAACCCAGCGAGGGAAAAAGCGGGATAATCGTTCAAGTCATCAGCGATATAAGCAACTTCCTTTAAGGATATCTTCAGGGCTTGGCAAGCCTCTTTTAAAGCTCTCGCCTTCCCTTTCGCCCCTTGGATGAGGAGGTCAACTTCCAATTCCTTAGCCCTTTTATCCACGAGGGGAGAGCTTCTTCCCGTTATCCAGATGATGCGGAGCCCTGCTTTTTTAGCTAGGGAAATGCCGAGCCCATCTTGGGCATTGAAGATTTTCGCTTCTTGCCCAGAGGATTCCAGGATGATGCCTCCATCAGTAAGAACGCCATCAACATCCATAGCGAGGGCTTTGATGTTCAGTAGCTGGGAAAGAGAAAAATCTTTTTTCCACTGCGCCATTTCTTAACATTTTAGCAGAAAAGGGTAAATTTAACAAACAAAGATTATAGATTAAGGTCTTGTTGCATAAATCC
>JBMFMH010000147.1:0-4822 GCA_049970775.1 bacterium
TCAGAATGAAAAACCAAGTTCCCTTTTATATCCGAGAAAAGATAAAAGCAGTTATCCGTTTTTCCTTGTTTCTTATCCTTTTCTATCCATTGGGCAAAGGAGGCGTGGGTATGGCGGAACCACCAGAAAAAGTAATTCCAGTTATCAATGTGGTAAATGCAGATGAGAAAGTGGGGGAGCGACCCTACGAAATGGTTTGGGCAAATAGAAAAGAGGAACGCCAACCCCTCGTTGACTTCGAAAACCTTGAGGGTTGGATTGTTGAGTGCTATTCAGGCGCAAATGCCAAGGTGCAGAGAAGCCAAGAGCAAAAAATGTGGGGTGATTTCGTTTGCAAGATAACCTTCTCTGGCACCTCTCAGGATAGCAGATTCATCATCAAACCACCGAAGCCAATTCCCATAGCAGGTGAATTTGATTGTATAAACCTTTGGGTCTACGGAAATAACTGGGGCTGGGAACCCTTGGATAAAAACAATCCGAGAGTTGAGATAGCCATTCATATAGTTGATTCAAAAGGGAAGAACTTCCGCCTCTATCTCTGGAATGTGAACTGGAAGGAGTGGTTCCTTGCCCATAGAAGAATAGATGAATCAATCCTAAAGGAAATTTCCTTTCCTTGCTCTTTTACGGGAATTGAAATAAGGGGTTGTTCTAATGAGAGGGAGAGCACCATTTACCTTGATTCCCTTTACCTCTACAAGGAAGAATTAAAGCCCCTCAGCTTTGAACCGAGACCTAAAAGGAACATTGAGCCTCGTCCAGGGCAAAACCTCGGAACGAACACGGGTCCTGGGTTCCTGCCTTTCCCCACCCGAAAGGAAACCATACTCCCTTCAAATTTTGAAACCTCATACGAAACAAAGGTATGGAAATCGGGAGAAAACGAATTTAGTTTCGCATACAAGGGAAAAGACGCCGAGATAAAATATGTTTATTCTCCCAGTGAGGGAACGCTTGGCGAGATAGTGGTATATGTTAATGGGGAGAAAATCTGCCGTCCGATGACGGAGGGAGGAATCAAGTTTGAGAATAAGGGTGAAGTGGAGAGGATGCGATTGCGTTCAGCGAATCTTTCCGACGGAATCGTAACCGCGATTTTCTCTTCTCCCTTCGGCGATGTCCAATATAGGCTTTGGCTGTGGCAGAAATCCCTTGTCATTGAGACGACTTGCCTCGGAGGGAAAGCCAGTGAATTGACCCTTGGATATGCGGATGAATTGCAGTGTGAACCCCAGCTGATAAGGGTCCCCTATCTTGAGCTCGCTCGCCCATCCGTCCTTCTTTTAAAAGGGAAAACACCCGTTTTCATTTCCTGCTGGATAGATTGGTATAATTCAAATGCTTCTGAATATTATTTTGATTCCTGGAAAAAGCGGGACTCCGCCAGGTTCGCTGGCGGAACCAGATACATCCCTAAGACCGATGGGAGAAGGAACGACTTATTTGAGAGGGTTTTCCTCACCGTTTCTCCCCTTTTTGAGGAGGTTTTGCCAACCATAGCTAACCCTCCTTCCCCTGTGGGCAAGGTTGCTGGTGAGCATCTCTATCATATGGGATGGCTAAAAGAGGTTATGTCAAGGGAGGATTTTGATAAGGAGCACGAGCTTTGTAAAAGGGAGCTTTGGTCTTACGGGATAAGAAAACTTATGAAACTCAGCCACGAAACTACTTGGAGGGATGGAGGCGAATCCTTTACGCTCCGCACGAAGGCGGGTCCGAGGAAGGGAGGGGATGAGGCTTTAAAGGAATACACAAAGAAGCAACAATCCTTGGGATGGTTATACGGCTACTACTCAAATTATACGGATTTCGCCCCAGTTAACGAATATTGGAACGAGGATTTCGTCTCTCGCCTTCCCAATAACGATTGGAGACCTGCTTGGCCAAGATGTTACAACTTGAAACCAGCAAAGGCTGTGGAATTTGATGCAAAACTCGCTAAAATCGTGAAGGAAAAATTCGGAATAGATTGCTCCTATACCGATGTCCATACCTGCGTTCCCCCTTGGGGATATGTTGATTATGACGCCAGGGTCCCTGGGGCGGGGACCTTCGCTGCTACTTTTTATGCTTATGGAGAATTGTTGCTCAATGACCAATTGACCTACGGTCCGACTTTCTCCGAGGGAACATGGCATTATCTTTACGCCGGCTTGGTAACGGGAAACTATGCTCAATGCCCTTCTTACGACTTCTATACCGAGCCACTGCAGGTAGCCTTTGATTTATTGAAGCTCCATCCCCTTGAATGCGATATAGATGTGGGGCATTCCCCTTTCTGGGGACAAGGATTTGAGGAAAGAAAGGATGCGCGCTATCCGGAGGAAAACCTTGATAGATTGATAGGGGCAACAATCGCCTATGGGCATATCGGTTTGTTAACGGGGAGAAATGCGAAAGAAAACTGCAGGCTTTATTATATGATACAACAGGTTGCCAAGCGCTATGCGATGGAGAAGGTAAGGAAGATAGAATACGCAGACGAGGGCAATAGGTGGTTCAATGTCACGCAGGCGATTTTATCTGGCGTTATCAACGAGTCAAGGCTACATATTGAATACGAAAATGGATTGCATATACTCGTCAATTGGTCAAGGGATAAAGAATGGCGAATCCCCAGCGAGCTGACGAAAAGAATCGGTAGAAAGATAATCCTACCCCCCAGTGGTTGGTGTGCCTTTGATGATAAAGGGTTTTTTGAGGCTTCTCACCTCGTGAATGGAAATCGCTTGGATGAGGTTATCTCACCCGAGTATATATACCTTGATGGTAGAGGTAAATGGGCGGAGAACGATTATTTATCCGCGAGATATGGCACGGCGAGGATACCTTTGGGCGATGGCAAGGAGGAGATAATCAACATCGGGAATAAGGAAATCGGGGTGAAAACAAGCTATCCTTTGAGGTGCTATGCTTTAAATTACGACGGCGAACCGATAGAGGAAGTGGAATTGAGATATTCAAGAGGCTATGCTTTCATTCCCTGTAAAAAAGAGGTTCATTCCTATAGGATTGAGCCTCTCCAAGCTGGGGCGAAGCAATCTCCCTTCAGTTTAGAACTCGCAACCATAAAATCGGCTCCCGGCGATGTTGTGAAAGGGAGGATAAAGGTCGCACCATTCTCTTCGCCTATCGTGATAACAGAGGTCAATATTGGGTTAGAGAAAAGGGAGTTGGTTAAGGTTAAGCCAGCTAAGACCTCTTTACAAGCTGGAGAGGGTTATGAGCAAGAAGTGGAGGTTCCCCTGCCAGTTGATATTCCTCAAGATGACCATATCTGGCTTATTGCTAAATTACGAGCGAGGGTTGGGCAAGAGGAAAAGGAATTTCTCGCTTACGCTGACATTTTCACGATTCCTCCTATTGAGATATCTTTTGAGAAAAACAGTGTCGTTTTTGAAAATGGGAAGGCGTTCCTGCCGATAAAAATCAAAAACAACCTTAGTGGCATTCCAGGAGGAACCATAAAATTTGCTATTGACGAACCTTCCCTTGCTATTGAGCCCTCTGTTTTAAGCATTCCCGCTGGGCGAGAACGAACCTCAAGAATCAATGTAATCCAAAAAGAAGCCAAAAAGATTGAGAAATCGTTCTTAAATGTGGAAGTGTCTATGAAGAATATAGCGCTGAAAAAGAGGTTCCTCGTAAGGACAGAATCCTACCAGCCAATCATAGCCAATTTCTACGATGGTTCAATACCGTTTGTTTGGCAAATTTGTTTTAGGGGCAAACAGGAGGAGCCGGGCGACGCCAAGACGGGTGCTTCTTTTGTTCCCAGGAAGGCGATGCCGGTTGGCGGAGAGGAAAAGGACGGTTTGTTCTCTCATCCGCCTTACATAGGCGGAGTGGGTTATACCTCCGCCCTTTTTGACTGGATAAAATTGCCGAAGGAACCCTCTGAGTTGCATATGTTCATCGGGCTTATGGATGGTGGCGACCCCTCAGATGGAGTGGATTACTCGGTAATCGCTATAACGAAGGATGGTAAATCCAGCATGGTTCTCAAGGAACACGGCGAGCAGAAAAGGTGGAAGGAAGTGAAGGCGGATTTGACGCCGTTAGCTGGCAAGGAAGTGCAGTTCAAGTTCATCGCCGATGTAGGGGAACGAGACGATTCAACAGCGGATTGGGCTTGTTGGGGGGAACCCGTGCTGAGGGCGAAAAAGGAGGAAACCATCCTCCTATTAAAGGAAATCAGCGGTTGGATATCGGCAGAGGAAATGGAGAAAGGGCTCGTCGCTTATTGGAAATTTGATGAAGGGGAAGGAGATTATGTCAAGGATAGCTCGGGCTTTGGGAATGATGGGGAAATCAATTATGCGGTTTGGGTGGAGGGGAAGATGGGAAAGGCGTTGGAGTTCGATGGTAAGAGCTCCTATGTTGAGGTCAAGCATTCTGATATTTTGACACCAAGTCAATTCACTATTGAGGCTTGGGTGAAGCCGGAAAGCTTTGTTTCAACTGACCGGGGACCGATGATTGTTTCAAAGTATGGAGGAAACTGGAAAGGTTACATCCTCCTTTTGGAGGGAGAAAGCGGTAAGCCAAGCCTCCATATAGCTACACCTCAGCAGGAAATTGCTATAATTAGCTCCGAGGCTTTGGAGATAGGGAAATGGTATCACATAGTTGCTACATACGATGGGAAGATTGGGAAGATATATGTGAATGGCGTTCTAAGGGGTAGCGCTGAGGCGGAGTTAACGCCGGATACGGGGGTTCCCTTGACGATTGGAAAAGCCTCTTGGTGCGATGGTGGTTATTTCAAGGGAATTATAGATGAGGTAAAGATATACGAACGAGCCTTAAGCGAGGAAGA
>JBMFMH010000148.1:0-4818 GCA_049970775.1 bacterium
ACGGCTGGCACCCCTCTATGAGAGGGGAATAACGCCCTGGTGTTTCAGCTCAACCTTCCTTTTCAAGCTCCTCGCTCGCTTTTTCCACTGCTTTTCTCATCTCCTCTTTCAAATTGAGGAGATGCTCTCTCAATTCAGGATATTTCAGGCTGAGGATTCTCAGAGCCAAAAGACCAGCGTTTCTTCCGCCGTTTATTCCCACCGTTGCAACGGGGACGCCAGGTGGCATCTGCACGGTTGACAATAGGGCATCAAATCCCAAAAGATTCCCTCCAATTGGGATGCCTATCACGGGCACCAATGTGTGGGATGCCACAACGCCCGCAAGGTGCGCCGCTCCTCCCGCCCCAGCGATGACCAAATCAAATTCTCCCCTTTCGCATCTCTCGCAAAATTCCCTCACCCTCTCAGGGGAACGATGGGCGGAAGCAACGGTGAGGAGAACCTCTACTCCCGCCTTCTCCAAAACCTCCTTTGCTTCCTTCATAACCTCCAAATCGGATTTAGAACCCATCAATATCAGAACCTTTCCCATTATCTCACCTCCCTCAGCGCCTTTAATACCGCCCTTCGGTTAACAATTCCCACCAATTTCCCTTCTTTATCCACGACTGGCAAGCACTCCACTCTTTTAATCGCCATTAGGGAGATAACCCTCATAAGGGGGGTTTCCTCTCGGACGACAAGGGGAGGGGAGCTCATTGCCTCCTTAACGCTTTTGTGGAGAGCGAAAGCAGCTCTTTTCTCTCCTTCCTCAACTAATAAACCCTCTTCCTCAACGAGCTCCTCATAAGTTAAGAGAACAGCCCTAAGGATATCACCTTGAGTGATATAGCCTATCGCTTTCCCTTCCTCATCTACTACGACCAAACCCTCAACAGCGAATTTCTCCATCTTTTCCACAGCCTCAAGCAGGCTTTCCTCCTTACCGATGGTATAAAGGGTTCTTTCATAGATGTCTTGTACTTTCATTTATTCCCTCCTTTTACGCCGAGGTATCTTTTGATGGATTCAGCTGCTTTCTTAGCCATTCCCATAGCCAAAATGACGGTTGCTGCTCCCGAGGCGATGTCGCCTCCCGCCCAAACCCCCTCAACCGTTGTTCTCATTTCCTCATCAACCAGGATTTCTCCCTCTTTCCCTCTTTGCAATTCCGGCACGAGGGAGGGGATGAGGGGGTTGGGTTTTTGCCCAATCGCCACGATTATCACATCTGCTTCCAAGCTGATGATTTCATCAGTTGGGAACACCTTCCTCCTACCGCTTTCATCCATCTCCTCTGAGAGCTTCATCTTTCTACAAACCAGCTCCTTCATCTCGTTCCCCCTTATCTCAATTGGCGATAAAAGGTAAAGAAAATTAATCCCTTCCTCTTTAGTATGCGCTATCTCAACTTTCCTCGCTGGCATTTCTTCTTCCGTTCGCCTGTATACGACATAGACCTGCTCAGCGCCAAGCCTTAATGCTACCCTTGCGGAGTCCATAGCGACATTTCCTCCACCTATCACCGCAACCTTTTTTCCTTTCTTAATTGGAGTAGAATATTTGGGAAAGAGGTCAGCTCTCATTAGATTGACCCTTGTTAAAAATTCATTTGCGGAATAAACTCCCTCCAAATTCTCTCCCTCAATGCCGAGGAGCTGGGGCAATCCCGCTCCCGCGGCGATGAAAACAGCGTCAAATCCTTCCTTTTGAAACAAGCCCTTAAAGGGAATCGTCCTCCCCACGAGGACATTTCTCTCCATTCTCACCCCCATTCCCTTTAATCTTTCTATTTGTTCATCAACGACTTTTCTGGGAAGGCGAAAAGAGGGGATTCCGTAGCGCAAAACTCCGCCGAATTCGTGAAGAGCCTCAAATATGACGACCTCAATGCCATCCCTTGCCAGCTCGGCTGCGCAGGTTAGCCCAGCGGGACCAGAGCCAATTACCGCAACACTTTTTGATTTTGGTGGGTTGCTGGCTTTTTCATCCTCCTCCCCATAATCGGCAGCAGCTCTTTCCAAGGCACCGATGCTGATTGGTGAGCCCAATCTTCCAAGGACGCACTTGCTCTCGCATTGATACTCGCTTGGGCATACCCTTCCGCAAATTGAAGGGAGAAGATTTTTCTCCTTTATCTTTCTCAAGGCGCCCTTAAAATCCCCTTCTTTTATCCTTTCTATGAAGGCTGGTATCTCCACGCCCACAGGACATCCCTCAACGCAGAGGGGACGACTACAGCCCAAGCATCTCTTCGCCTCTTTAATCGCCTCCTCCTTTGAGTAGCCGAGGCTTACTTCAGCGAAATCCCTTATCCTTTCCTCAACGGGACGCTCTGGCAGGGGAACCCTTTTCTCTATATCCTTGCCTTCCATTGTTCAAGAGCTTTTTCCTCTTCCTTTTTATACATAGCGAGGCGCCTTTTCAGGTCTTGAAAGTCAACCTGATGGGCATCAAATTTTGGACCATCAACACAAGCGAACTTCGTTTCCCCGCCAACTTTCACCCTGCACACCCCGCACATTCCCGTCGCATCAAGCATCAGCGGGTTTAAAGAGACTATCGTCTTAATTTTTGGATTATATGTAAGGTTTGCCACCGCTTCCATCATTGGAACGGGTCCTATGGCAATCACTAAATCTATTCTCTCTTTCTCAATCAGCTTTTTAAGGACATCTGTGACGAAGCCTTTCTCTCCGTAGGAGCCATCATCGGTGCAGATGAGAAGCCTATCGCTAACCGATTTTATTCTTTCCTCAAGGATGAGGAGGGAGGAAGTCCTTGCGCCGATTATGGAAACAACATTGTTACCAGCCCTCTTTAATTCCCTTGCTAAGTTGTATATTGGTGGTATGCCCAAGCCTCCTCCCACACAGACGACATTGCCATATCCTCTAATCTCCATTGGCTTACCCAGTGGACCGAGCAGGGCATAGGGTTCATCGCCTGCCTCTAAGCTTGCCAATTCAGTCGTCGTTCTTCCAACGACTTGAAAAACTATCTCTATCGTTCCCTTCTCATTATCCCAATTATGAAGGCTTATCGGTATTCGCTCGGAGGTCTCAAAGGGCATAAGGACGACGAACTGACCCGCCTGAGCATTTTCCGCTACCCTCCTTGCCTCTATTTCAAGCAGAACCACCCCCTCCGCAAGGAACTCCTTGCGAGTTATCTTTCCCATTATTCTTCCCTTCCTATGCTCTTGAGAAAATCCCTGAGCTGTTTTATCGCCTCCTCTACCTTCTCCTCCGGATAGATGTAATCCTGCAATTTCCCCGCTAAATACTCATCGTAAGCAGCCATATCAAAGTGTCCGTGCCCTGAGCCATTGAACAAGATGACCTCTTCTCTTCCTTCCTCCTTGCATCTCAATGCCTCATCTATAACGAACCTTATGGCGTGAGCGGTTTCAGGAGCGGGAATGTATCCCTCGGTCTGGGCGAATAAAACGCCAGCCTCAAAGACAGCTCGCTGGGGATAAGCAACAGCCTCAATTATCCCTTCTTTATAAAGCAGGCTAACAAGAGGCGCCATACCGTGATAACGCAATCCACCAGCGTGAATGGGGGAGGGAATGAAGCTATGTCCGAGGGTGAACATTTTGAGAAGTGGCGTCAAACCAGCGACATCACCGAAGTCATAGGTATATATTCCCTTGGTAACGCTTGGGCAAGCAGTTGGCTCAACTGCGACGACCCTTACATCCCTTTTTCCTTGAAGCTTGTCCATCAGGAAGGGGAAGGACAGCCCTGCGAAATTTGAGCCTCCACCTATACAGCTGGTCACGACATCAGGCCATTCCCCAATCATCTCAAACTGCTTTCTCGCCTCCAAGCCGATTATTGTCTGATGGAGGAGGACATGATTTAATACCGAGCCAAGGGAATAATTGGTATCCTCGTGTTTGAAGGCGTCCTCAACAGCCTCGCTTATCGCTATCCCGAGGCTTCCCGGGCTATCGGGATTCTCGGCGAGAACCTTCCTTCCCGATTCCGTTCTATCGCTCGGGCTTGGATAGACCTCCGCCCCCCACAATTGCATCAATACCCTTCTATAAGGCTTCTGTTGGTAGGAAACCTTCACCATATAAACTGTGCAATCTATTCCCATAAACTTGCAGCCCATAGCCAAAGCTGAGCCCCATTGTCCCGCCCCTGTTTCGGTAGTTAGCCTCTTAACCCCCTCTATTTTATTATAATAAGCTTGGGCAACAGCGGTATTGGGTTTATGGCTTCCTGCGGGTGATACGCCTTCCCATTTATAATATATGCGGGCGGGCGTTTTTAGGGCTTTTTCCAGGTTTCTTGCCCTCATAAGGGGAGTGGGGCGCCATAGTCTATAGACCTCAATTACCTCATCGGGGATGTCTATCCAGCGTTCGGTGGACATCTCCTGTTCTATGAGGGAGCGAGGGAATATCTTGAGGAGAACGGCGGGGTCGAGGGGACCTCCGGTGACGGGGTCGAGGGGTGGAGGTGGAGGTGTAGGGAGGTCAGCCAAGATATTATACCATTGTCTTGGCATATCCTTTTCGCTGAGGTTAATCTTCAAATCCATTGAGAAATCCTCCTTTCAAGGGATGAGTTTATGGAAAATTATAATTTTCTTTCAGGTGGTTGTCTATTTAAATTGGGAATATTTTGGGAATTTAAACACCCTGTCGGCGAAGCCGCCACCCCTCTGTCCTTTTTCGTCATTGCGAGGTTTCCCGAAGGGTAGCCGAAGCAATCTTGTATTTTTCCTTAAAAGGAGATTGCTTCGCTTTCGCTTGCAATAACGAAAAATACCCCGTCAGGCTCGTGAGCGAAGGCGGAGCCTTCGCTGCGAGTGGGAATT
>JBMFMH010000149.1:0-4800 GCA_049970775.1 bacterium
CTATTTTAAAATTTTCCCTGCATTGTTGCTGGTATGAGAAACGATAGCTCGGGCGCCCATTAACCTAAAGAGGAGGGAAAATATAGCCCCTTGCGGAGAGTTCGGGAAGGATTATCCTTAAGGCTTGCAAGGTATTTTCCCTCCCCCTTTGGCTTCTTTTCCCATCTCCATCGTGAAAAAGAACTATTGCCCCATCTCTCGCCTCCCTTAAAACCTTCCTCGCTATTTCCTCTCCCTTTATGCCGCTCCAATCCCTCGTGTCTATATCCCAAAAAACAAGTCTATAACCTTTCCTGGTAAGATACCACCTCAACCAAGGCACCATAATGCCCCAAGGTGGGCGGAACAAGTTTACCTCCCTCCCCGTGAGCTCGCATATTATCCTTCTCGTCCTTTCTATCTCCCCTTTTATCAGACCCAAATAAACGAGCAATCTATTATGGGAATAAGTGTGATTTCCTATGCTATGTCCCTCTTCAACCTCTCTCTTAAGGATATGGGGGAAGATCTCGCAATTCTTCCCACAAACGAAGAAAGTCGCCTTCGCCCCCCAATCCCGCAATAAATCAAGAACCTTCAGGGTAAAATCCCCCTCCGGTCCGTCATCAAATGTCAGATATATCCGCCGAGGAATAGAATTCACCTTTTTATCCGAACGAGCTTCGCCTCAGCGAATTTGCTTTTTATCACCCTTTCTACTTTCTTTATCTCCCTTTTCGCGCTTTCTCTCTCCTGGGCAAAGGAGGGCGAACGAAGCCAAAAGAGGGAGAAGAGATAGACGAGGATTAATAGCAATGGCAGAAGGGGTATTCTTCTCAGAGGGCTGGGTTCCCTCCTTACTGGGGGAAGACCCGTTAAGACCTCTTTCCTCAAAAGAAGTCTTGCAAGCGTGTTCTTCGCATATGTCATCGTCCCGTTGAAGAAACCCTTGCGATACCTTCTTCCCGATGTGGCAACACGGAAGCGATAATCAAGCACAACCTTCCCCACACGAGCCAAACGCAGGGACAAATCAACATCTTCACCTATGGGAAGCTCCTTTCTAAACCCTCCCACTTTTAAGAAGGTGTCTTTCCTGAAAGCGAGATTGGAACCGGGAATATTCCAATAACCATTGCTCAACCATCTGTCCAAAATCCACAGAAGATGAGCGAAATGGCGAATCCAGAGACGAGCTAAAACGGGACCGCTATAAAGGGTATATAAACCACCGAAGGCGACCAATTCTTCATCCTTCCTAAATTCTTCCACGATGCGAGATAACCAATTAGAGGGCAGAATCGTATCCGCATCGGTCATTGCGATAATCTCTCCCTTAGCTTCCAGACAACCCCTCTGCCTTGCTGCCCCCACCCTCCTTATCGGCTCAAATATCACCCGTGCCCCGAATCTTCTCGCTATTTCTCCCGTCATATCCTCCGAAGCATTATCCACAACTATCACTTCAAAGTCTTGAAATTCCTGCCGAAGCAAGCTGTCAAGAACATTCCCGATATACCTTTCCTCATTGTAGGCGGGAATGACCACCGATACAAGGGGGTTCTCTGGGTTTTTCCGGGGCTGAGAAGGAAGTTGAGCAACGGGTGGTTCCTTCTTACTCGCTAACCAGAGCAAAAAGAGAAAAAGTAAATTGAAGAAAAGCAAAAAAGAGAAGTTCAAAATATCCCAATAGTCCTGAAAAGTGAAGCGAGGTAGCATCCCCATTTCATCCACCATTATCCCTAACCCAATACCTAAGAATAGAAAGGGCAATGCAGGTCTCCTTCTAACCAATAAGGCGAGGAAGAAGAAAAAGAAGGAGGAGAGAAAATGCAAGGGTGAGGAATGATAAAAGGGTATTTTGGCATAAACTGGAGAGAAGAAAGCGAGGCTGCGAAGGGTTAAAATTGTGAACCAAAAGAAGATATAGACAATCGCTATGCTCTCCTCGTATTTAGCGAAAAGGGAAACAATTTTTCCCTTCATATGGAACGAGACACCTCCTCCATTCTCCTTAGTTCCCTTCTCATATTAACGATTGAGATTAAACCCACAAGGAAAGGAAGCCAGTAGGAGAATAGACGATATAATGTGCCGGAAAGGACAACAATATGAGCAGGAACGCCTAAGGCGGTGAAAATAACGCTCAAAGAAGCAAGTAGAACCCCGGGGGTCTGAGGGACAAGCGTGAGGGCGCTTAGCAGAAGGGAAAGCGAATAGCCGAAAACAATATGGAAGAAACCGAGCTTGTAGCCGAAAACCATAAAGGAAAAGTAAAGGGTGAAGATATTTCCCAGATAGAAAAGGAGGGAAGCGAGAAAGGCAAAAGGAAGCTGGCTATAATGGTTTTCCAGCGTGCGGAAGGTCTCGTAGAGGCGTGGTATCCCCCTCCTTACACGCAGGGGGTCCAAAAAACTTCTTTTGAAAAAAATTTTTCCCAGCTTGTTAATCCCTTTCACCACTGCCTCCGCAAATTGGGAGAGCTTCCTCCCGCCCTCTTTTAAAAGATAGTAGAGGAAAGCTCCAACCAAAAGTAGCACTATCATAATAACCAAGAGAGCAGGTGGAGGAAGGAAGTAGAGAGGCGAAACGGGGGCGAAAAACAGGCTGAGGAAGAAGAAAATCGCGTACATCACATAGACGAGAAGAGTCCAGCTTATGACGAGGAAGAGAATGGCTTCGTGAGGAAGCTTTAGCTTCCTATAGAAATAATAGGAAATAGCCACTCCTCCTAACACGGGAAAAGCCTGATTCCCAACGATTCCCAGGATGGCGATTCGGAGGGTATCCCTCAAACGAAGGTAGTATCCACCCATTCTGAGGACGACGAGGGAAAGCCATCCATCCCCGAAATAATAGATTGTCTGGGCAATCAAAAGAAGAGGAAGCAAATCCTTTCTCGCTTGCTTGAAGACGAGGGGAATCTCCTTGTAGGTTTCACCCAGCTTGGGCAGGAGAATCCAAAAGGCTATTCCCATTAAGATAAAAACGAAAATATAGCGCCAATACCGCATATCTTACCCGCTACTCGGTTGAAGCTGGAAATTAACTTCTATTTGGGAATCGGGAGAAGGAAGAGTTTTATTTGTGGATTGAGTTTGATATCCAGGTTTGGTGGCAGTTATCACATAAGTTTTCCCCGAAGAGAAAGGAACCCAAAGGTAGTATTTGCCTTCGCTGTCGGTTTGCTTGCTATCCAATTCTTGAGTATCACCCTCGTAATGCACGGAGACAGTTACCCCCGAAATAGGATTTCCATTATTTGCATCTGTAACTGTTCCATAGATGTTGTAAGGTGGAGGAGGGGGATTGTTATAGCTAGGAGTAGTAGTTCCTCCCCCTCCGCAACCGGAGAGGTATATTAAAATAAGCGAAAGTAAAAAGAAGAACAAATAACGCATCTTTAAAAATTTTACAGAATAAAAAGAACTCGTCAATTTTAAAAATAATCAATAGGGTTTCCCCTTGTGATTGAGCGGATTTTAAGATATCATAAAATTGACCTTCACAAATAAGGAGGCTGAAAGATGAGAGTTTTGATGTTAGCTTGGGAATATCCACCTAATATAGTTGGGGGCTTGGGTAGGCATATGGGTGGCTTATGCCCCGCCTTGGCGAAGAAAGGAGTAGAGGTATATGTCGTTACCTCATCCCTTCCTAATTTACCTTCCTACGAGGAGCAGAACGGAGTTCATATCTACAGAGTGGACGATAATTTCATTTATCCTCTTGATTTTTCCCATAAAATACACCAACTCAACTTCGCCACCCTTCAATGCGCCATCCCTCTCTTAAACGAGAAGAAGTTCCACTTAATCCATATCCACGATTGGTTGAGTTGTATGGCAGGAAGAGTGCTCAAGCACTCCTTCAAGCTCCCCTTGGTCGCTACCATTCACGCAACGGAGTTCGGGAGGCGAGGAGGCATTAGCGAACCGTTATCCCGCTATATCCACTCTCAAGAATGGCTCCTCGGCTATGAGGCTTGGCGAGTTATAGTCTGTAGCAAAGCTATGAGGGAAGAGGTTTCCAATGTTCTTTCCATCCCCGAGGATAAAATTGAAATCATCCCCAATGGGATAGATGTTGAGAGATTTGATATAGAGGTGGAGGAGGGTTTTAGGGACAAGTTTTTGTCCCCAGGGGAGAAAATGGTTCTCTTCGTTGGCAGATTGGTTTGGGAAAAGGGGATAGATGTCCTCATAGATTCCGCGCCAATCGTGCTGGCACATATTCCCGAGGCGAAGTTCATCGTTGTCGGCAAGGGTGATGTAGAGACATACAGGGAAAAGGTTCAGAATCTCGGATTGGAGCACAAGTTTTTCTTCACTGGCTTTTTGGACGACGAGACAGTGGCTAAACTCTATAAATGCGCCGATGTCTGCGTCTATCCGAGCAGATATGAGCCGTTCGGCATAGTTGCCTTAGAAGCGATGGCGGCTGGCGTTCCTCCTGTGACCTCCGATGCGGGAGGATTTAGGGAAACGGTGAGGCATTGGGAAACAGGGGTAATCACCCGGAGAGGCGACCCTTATTCCCTTGCTCAAGGCATCGTTTTCCTTTTAGAAAATCCTCAAATTAGAAAAGCAATGAGCGAAAAAGCTAAGCGTTTGGTGATGAAGGAATACAGATGGGAGAAAAATGCGGATAAGACAATCGCCCTTTACAAAAGGGTGATAAACGAAAGGAAAAAAGCAAAATGGTGAAGGCAAGGGAAACCATCAAAGACCACTCGCTTTCGCTCGTAACTCGCAGGAAATTTGGACTTGTTGCTGGTATGAGAAAAAATTAAGTAAACATCCTGCGCTACTTTTTAATCGG
>JBMFMH010000150.1:0-4743 GCA_049970775.1 bacterium
TTCAAATTTTCCCTTTATTGACCCATTTTTTTAAACTAATAAATAGGGAGGAATAAAAGCTATTTTCCCCTCCCTCGTGAATTATGCAAAAAACCTGATATGTTATGCAGTTATACTTCTCTTTGACTTTTTCTCCCCTTGTGGTCTATAATAACTATAACTCTTTAAAGCTCCTTTAGGAAAAGAGGCGAAGCTTGAATGCCGAAGATTGAAATAGACCAAGAGCGCTGCAAAGGCTGCGGGCTTTGCATTGAGTTCTGCCCGAGAAAAATCATCGTTTTTTCCTCTGCTTTTAATAGCAGGGGTGTTCATCCCGCTCAATTCACCGATGAGGATAAATGCACAGGCTGTGCCTTCTGCGCCATAATGTGCCCTGACGCTGCTATTGAGGTTTGGAGGTGATATTGTGAAGGTGCTCATAAAGGGGAACATCGCTATCGCTGAGGGTGCCATCGCCGCAGGCTGTAAGCTTTTCTTCGGCTACCCTATCACCCCCCAAAATGAGATTCCTGAACATATGTCAAAGAGGATGCCCGAGGTTGGTGGTGTTTATCTTCAGGCGGAAAGCGAGGTCGCCGCAATAAATATGGTTTATGGGGCAGCCGCTGCTGGCGCCAGGGTCATCACCACTTCCTCCTCCCCAGGCATATCCTTAATGCAGGAAGGTATCTCTTATATCGTCACCTGTGAGCTCCCCTGTGTAATCGTTAATGTTGTCCGGGGTGGTCCAGGGTTGGGAAATGTCCTCGCTGCTCAATCCGATTACTTCCAAGCGGTAAAAGGTGGTGGACATGGTGATTACCACCTTATAACTCTCGCTCCCTGGTCGGGGCAGGAGATGTATGAGCTAACTTACCTCGCCTTTGATATCGCGGATAGATACAGGCATCCCGTTATGGTGCTAGCGGACGGCGTCTTGGGACAAATGATGGAGCCCGTTGAACTGGGCACCCTTCCTCCCCCTAACATACCAGCAAAGCCCTGGGCGACCACGGGAGCGAAGGGAAGAAAAAAGAATGTGATAAATTCCCTTGAGATAGTGGGTGAGAAAATGGAGGAGATAAACAAGAGAATTTTCGCTAAATACGAGGAGGCGAAAGAGAAGGAAACGAGGTGGCAGGAAATAGAAACAGAAGATGCCGAGCTCCTTCTCGTAGCCTATGGCACCTCGGCTCGTGTTTGCAAGACGGTAGTGGATTTAGCGAGGAAAGAAGGGTTGAAAGTGGGGCTTCTTCGTCCGATAACTCTCTTCCCTTTCCCTTCAAAGAGGTTAAGGGAATTGGCGGAAAAGGTAAGGGCGATGCTTGTTGTTGAGATGAGTATGGGGCAGATGGTTGAGGATGTGAAGTTATCGGTTGAATGCAAGTGTCCGGTCCACTTCTACGGACGCACTGGTGGCGTTATACCCACCCCGAAGGAGGTTCTTAACAATCTTAAAAAGCTATAATGAGAGAATTCTTTAAAAAGAACAAATCCCAATTTTTGGTTTTGTTGCGGGTAGAAAAAACCTGCAACAATACCAAATTTTTGATAGTAAACATTCAGCGCTATTTTCAGCAGAATAAATGCTTGGCACTTTTAGGATGAAAGAAGGGAAGCCCCCGCTGCGAGTGGGAATTACACCGCAACTCACAGATTTAGCTGGCACCGCCTACTTGCTCGTTATCTGCCAAAGGTCAATGCAATCAACAGCGATGGGAATCTTCCCCTGCCAAAAAACCCTTGTCTCAACCGCTCCTCCCGGATGTTCAAAGCTCAAGGCGAAACGCCGATACTCCCCTATCGGCAACTCCTCAGCGGATATATCACGGGAAGCGGTTACAGGATGTCCACCACCAACACAGACATCAAGCGTAGCCAAGTTTCCCTCGCCCCCGCCTAGTTTCTTTATTCTGAACAAGGCGATGTAACGCCCTTTTTCCAAGGGCATATAAGGACCAAAGACGATGTGGGTATTCCCTGTATCCCCTTCTCTCGCAACCCAAACAGCTCCTCCACTCGCCCCTGCGTCCTCTTCCCTTTCCCCGGAATTATGTGCCAAATCCTCCGCCTCTAAATGGCGAACGAATCTCATAGCCAATCCGGGCGCCAGGGGAGTGGCGATTTCCTTCCTTTCTATCATCTGGATGGGGATTTCCTTCTCAATAGACAGTCCTTCCCCTTTAACTATTAGCTTTACCTTCTCCTCTTTCGGCACCCCCTTCACTTCTATGTTCACGGATTGGGAGGAAAGGAGGTTGAATTTATCCGGTCTCACTTCCACTCCCTCCAGACCCTCAACGCTTATTTTTCCTCCTATCCTCCTATCAGAAACATTTTGCAGACCCGCGCTGAAAATGATGGGTTGCCCCTGAATTCCCACGAGAACGGATGGAACCTTGAGGAAAAGCTTTTCCTCCGCCGCATACTCCTTATACAGTTGAGCTAAGTGCTCAGGACGCACCGCTACATACTCATCCCCCAACTGTTTGAGAATCTCCTCAAGCATAGGGATATCAAAGAACCAGTTGCATACGAAGATATGGAGGAAAGCGGGACGCTGAGGAGGCGTTATTGAACGCACTTGAGAAACGATAAATTTTATCTGCTCCTCCCTTGATATGTTCTCTCGCCAGCCGGTGGCGGCGTGGAACACGGGCACATTTTTCGCCGTCATATAGACCGCATCGTAGTAATCGTTTAGCCGCCTCCCGTAGTCGGGGAAAATTGCCAGTAAGCCGGGAATCCTTTCCCCATATTTGCTTATAAGCTCGGCACGAGTAACCCCCATAATCCATGCCATCTTCAAGCCCATCATACCCATATTCTCCGAGGTTATATCCAAAAACTCATTAAACACCTTCTCCCTATCCCGATAGCGGATACCGTAGCTGTCGGGGTAACAATAGCCGATGCCTGAAACAGCGGCGAGGAATGAGTCGTTGGGAGTGGCAGTTGAGAAGTAGTAATCTACAATGTCTGGTATGAGAATATGAGCGGAGGGAGACATCGTCCAGCCAATGGGGAACCTTCCCCTCGTCTTATCCTGCCAAAGCTGAGGGAAGTTGCCAGCGCTCAAGACGGGAAGATTATCCCCATCGGAGATTATGAAGGAAACATAAACCTTATTCTTATCCAATGGAGGAGGTGGTGGCGGAGGGGATGGGCGAAGATTGGCAATTCTTATGCCAGAATGAACGCTTAGGTTAGAGCTGTTTATGGAACCAACAAGGAACTTGGCAAATTCGGAAAACAGGGTAACTCCAGGGCCCTCCCCCATTCCCACATCAACTCCCGCCCAGGGATAGCCCATTATCGGAGTATTGGGCGGGACCTTCGCCAAAAGCTCCTCGGCAAACCGCACCTCCTCCTCGGGTGAGGAGTAGGGCTCCGCCCCATCAATCCTTCCTGGCAGCCAGAAGATGAATATCTTATTCTCCACAAGGTAATCCCTCAGCCAATAATGATCAGGATATAAGCAGGCAAGCACTTGATGGTTCATCTTATCCCAGAGATTTTCTAAAGCCCAGCGATAAGCCTCAATGCTCTTCTTCCAGCGACCCCTTAAATCATCAAGAATGGGAAGGTTTAGCTCTTTTGCAAGGCGAGGAGAAACGACTATTGCATCCTTCAAACCGGCCAGCATAGTGGCTATATTCTTCGTTGCGGGAAGGCGTGGGTCAAATATTATCACGCCCTTTATCTTATCCCGAAATCTGTTTAGCAATTCCCGTGGCTCGGAGACAACCTCGGTCTTTTTGATAAAACCTCTTTTCAACATCCAATCAAGCCAAAGCTGGTCTGTTGGCAAAAGAAGAAGGTAAATTTGGGGTTTCTCCCTATTAACTATCCCTTGTAATGTTATCATTGCAAGTTGCCAATCACCTTGCCCTTTCGTCATATCACATACGAGGAGGGTATCAGCGGGAGGTGAGGAGCGAGGGAAAAGGGGAGGAAATGGATGTTGCTTAGGGCGGAATAGGAGGTTCTTCGGCTCGCCAGAGGGAACGGGCTGAGGAGCAAGTTTTCGCTGAAAATCCTCGGGATTTCCCCCTTCTACCCGATAAATTTCTATCTTATCGATCCTTAGGGAGGCGTTTCCCGCCCAGCTTACCCTACACTCTAGCTTCCCTTTAGCATAGTGAAAAGGGAGGGGAACATATACATAGCGATTGAGGGGCAAATCCGAGCCGTAAATGGTTTTCTGATTGAGCATAGTTTTGGCGTAATCAACGCAGGCATCAATAGTTGCCACAGGCTCATCATCCGCATCCTCAAGGAGCTTTAAACGGAAGAGAGCGACATAATTCCCTCCCTCCAATTCAATGTAGGGACCGAAGACGACGGCGTTTCCCGACTGAGCGCTTTGAGGATTTGCCTCCCAAGCTTGTCCTGCGCTTGCCTCGTTATCGGAAACAGCTACACCACCATTGTGGGAAAAATCCTTCTCCGCCTCTAAGGACCTAATGAGGAGGTAATTCCCCTTGGGAAGGGCAAAAGAAGGTGCAAGCTCTTCCTGAAGGGAGGAAGGAATATCACACCTTCCTTTGTGGGAATTGGCTAAAAGAAGGACAAGGACTATGGCGAAAAGCAGATGCCAAAATTTCATATTTTATCGCCTCCAATTTAATTCTATTGCTTGTGAACTTATTCGCAAGATATAAAATTAGGCTTTGTTGAATAACTCATATAAAAAACATATTCTTAAAATTCTGCAAAGTTCTAATTTAAACTCTAAATTCCAATCCTTTTCTCGGTCTTGTT
>JBMFMH010000151.1:0-4716 GCA_049970775.1 bacterium
GATTTTGGCGGAGGGGGTGGGATTCGAACCCACGAGGAGCCTTTAGCTCCTAGCGGTTTTCAAGACCGCCTCCTTCAACCACTCGGACACCCCTCCATAATTTATTATATCCATTCCTCTTAAAAAATAAACCAGCGTGGTTCGTCAAATCTATACAACCCCGCCTTCCTCGCTATCTCCATAGCCTTCTCAAACTCACTCCTCGTTATTCTCCTCCCAATCTTGTGATGTCCAACTGCTTTATAACAAGGACGATACTGCGCCATTATGTTTATATAAGTATGGGGGGAAATTTCCTCTGCTATGAACCGGCATATCTCCTCCGTCCCAGCCAATCCCTCCGGCATCACCAGATGCCTTACCAATAGCCCCCTTACCGCAATTCCCTCCTCATTTAGCACTAATTCGCCCACCTGTCTATGCATCTCCTTTATCGCTTCCTTCATAACCTCAGGATAATCGGGAGCGTTGCAGAACTCTTTTGCTACTTTTCCATCTGCGAACTTCGTATCCGGCATATAAATATCAATTATGCCCTCCAGAAGCCTGAGCGTTTCAAGGGAATCGTAGGAGCTAGTGTTGTATACTATAGGTAATCTCAACCCTTTTCCTATCGCTATTTTTAATGCGGAAAGAAACTGAGGAACAATATGGCTTGGCGTTACGATATTGATGTTGTGGCATCCCCTTGCTTGGAGATATAGCATCATCTTAGCGAACTCTTCATCATCTACCTCCTCCCCTACCCTCCAATGGCTTATCTCATAGTTCTGGCAGAAAATACAGCCGAGATTACAGCTCGTGATGAAAATAGTCCCTGAGCCACCCCTACCTACGAGGGGAGCTTCCTCTCCGAAATGTGCTCCATAGGAGGAAATCACTGCCTTCCTTCCCACTTGGCAAAACCCCCTTTCATTCTCCAAGCGATTTACCCCACACTTTCGTGGACAAAGATTGCATTTCTCTAACCTCCTGTAAGCTTCTTCAATTCTCTTATCCAACTCGCCGCTTTCGTAAAGAGCGAGGTAGGAAGGATAGCTGGATTCTAATCTATCAGTTCCTCCCATCGCATATTACCCAAAGAATTTAGGGCTTCATCAGATGTCAAATCCAAGCCTAAAGGAGTTATAGATACCTTCCCTTGGGAGACGACATATACATCTGTCCCTTCCCTCATTTCATCAACCGGGGTTTCCCCTCCAATCCAGTAGACTACCTTTTTATCCTCCCGAAAAATCTCTCTTATCGGAGAAGGATATACTCTTTTACCGAGGCGGGTCAATTCAATGCCTTTGAGATTTTCCTTTCTTATATCGGGAACATTTACATTCAAAAATGTAAAAGGTGGGAGGGGATTCTCAAGGAGGAAGGAGGCGATTCTTTTCCCCACGAAGACAGCTGTTTCAAGGAACTTACTTTCCCCATTACAATTGAGGGATATGGAAAAGGAACTTATCCCTTGCATTGCTCCCTCCCGTGCCGCTCCCACCGTCCCGGAGTAGAATACATCCCAACCGAGATTTGGTCCTATATTTATCCCCGATACAACGAGCCTTATATCCCTAACGAGGGCTCTTGCGGCGAGCATAACGCAATCTGCGGGGGTCCCATCAACGGCGAAAGCCCTCGCTTTTCCCTTCAAGTCCAATTCCCTAACCACCAAAGGCTTATGAAGAGTTACTGCGTGGGAGGAGGCGCTTCTCTCCCCACTCGGCACGATGATTACGACTTCCCCCAATTCCCTCAGTTCCTTCCATAAGGGAAGGAGGGAGGGCGATAAGGGACCATCGTCATTGGTCAAAACAATCGTCAATCTATCCTCCCTAGAATTCCACTACCCACGCTCTTTCTATCCCTTCTATCTTCTCTATCTCCTTTACAACATCCGGGGGAATGTTTTCATCCACGCTGAGCACCATAACTGCCCTTCCCCTCTTCTCTTCCCTACCAACATTCATTCCCGCTATGTTTATATCGTTCTTTCCCAAAATCGTTCCAACCTTACCTATGATGCCTGGTTTATCTATATGAGAGGTCAAAAGAATTATCCCTTCTGGGACAAAATCCACTCTATACCCATTTATGTTGACGATTCTCGGCTCACCTTTCCCAATAACCGTTCCCCCCACAGACCGTGTTTCTCCATCCCCGAATAACTTTGCCGTGATGAGGTTAATGTAGTCGGAGGGAGTGGTGCTTTTAACTTCCAGAACGCTTATCCCTCTGCTTTCCGCCACTATGGGAGCGTTCACTATATTGATGGGAAGGGATAATATCGGTTCCAATAATCCCTTCAAGAGGGAACGAGTGAGGGTGCTTGTTTCCATTTCCCCTATTTCTCCCTGGAATGTTACCTCCACTCTGCTTATTCTTTTCCCACCTAGCGCAGCGAGAAGCTTGCCCATCTTCTCCGTTAAGCGGATATAAGGCTGAAGGAAAGAGAGCATCTCCGCTGGCAGAACGGGAAGGTTAACTGGACTCGAGGGGGGTATTCCCTTGAAGAAATTGACGATTTGCTCAGCAACATCTATCGCCACATATTCCTGTGCCTCTAAGGTTGATGCTCCGAGATGGGGGGTCACTACCACTTGCTCCAATTTGAGGAGAGGATGGTCCGAAGGAGGTGGCTCTTGTTCAAAGACATCCAGAGCTGCTCCACCTATTATGCCCTCCTCTATCGCTTTGGCTAAGGCATTTTCGTCCACTATTCCTCCCCTCGCCGTGTTTATCAACCTTGCCCCCCTCTTCATCATCCTCAACTCATTCTCGCCAAGCAGGTGCTTGGTTTCCTTGGTAAGTGGGGTATGAATCGTCACTATATCGGAAGTTTGAAGCAAGGTAGAAAGGTCAACGAGCCGAACATTCATTCTTTCTGCCACTTCCTCGGAGATGTAAGGGTCATAGGCTATCACCTCCATCCCCAAACCTTGAGCCCTTCTTGCTACTTCTCTCCCTATTCTCCCAAAGCCGATTATCCCGAGCGTCTTGCCGTATACCTCCAGACCGATGAATTTACTCCTTTTCCATTCCCCCTGTTTCAACATCATATGGGCTTGGGGGATATTCCTCATCAAAGCCAAGAGAAGGGCGATTGTATGCTCCGCAGCTGCCCTCGTGTTGCCTCCCGGGGAATTTACCACCACGATTCCCTTCTCCGTTGCGGTTTCAACATCTATATTGTCAACCCCTACCCCTGCCCTGCCGATAATCTTCAAATTAATCCCTGCCTCAATTATGTCTTTTGTCACCTTCGTTCCGCTTCTCACCATCAAAGCATCGTATTGGGGAATCCTGCTCAAGATTTCCTCCTTGGAAAGCCCTGGGAGGTAGTCAACATCCATCTCGGCACGAAGTATTTCCAAGCCTTTCTCCGCTATCTGGTCTGAGACAAGTATCCTGGGCAATTCATCCCACCTCCTCTGCTATATATTCTTCAGCTTCCTTAATAGCCTTCCCCAGCTCAACGGGATAGCCTAAAATCCTCAATCCCATTTCAAGCGCGGATAGCACCATTAAGGCATCCATAACATCAACATAGCCAAGATGCCCGATGCGGAAAATAGTATTTTGAACCGCACCTTGTCCACCTGCTAAAACCACCCCGAACTTTTCCCTCAAAAGGGAGCGGAGCCTCCTCGCTTCTATCCCTTCGGGATTATAAATCGCGGTTACAGTGTTTGAGGCATATTTCTCATCCCCGAATACCTTCAATCCCATAGCCTTCACCCCTCTCCTTATCGCCTCCCCAACTATCTTATGGCGTCGTTGGACATTATCAAGCCCCTCATCCAATATCTGACGAAGTGCCTCCCGCAGGGCGAATAGTTGGGGCAAGGCGGGGGTATAAGGGGTTTGATTCCTCTCCATTGATTTGAGCATTGATTTCACATCAAAATAAAAGCGTGGCATTTTCGCGCTTTCCGCTTTTTCCAAAGCCCTCTTGCTGATGGAGATAAAGGAGAGACCAGGTGGTATCATAAAGGCTTTCTGGGAACCACCTACAACAACATCAATGCCGAGCTCGTCCGTTGGTAAATCAATTGCTATCAATGAGCTTATCGCATCAACAATCCACAAAATATCCCTATCCCCGATTGCTTCCTTTATCTCATAGAGGTTGTTAGTTACACCTGTTGATGTCTCATTATGGGTCATCAAGAGGGCTTTTGCATCGGGGTTTTCCTCAAGGCAGTTTTTTAACCTCTCTGGGTCTATTGCTTTCCCCCATTCAAAGTCCAACTTAACAACTTCCGCACCGAAAGCTTTGGCTATGGAGGCGAATCTATCGCCAAACACCCCTATGCTTGCGCAAATCACCTTATCATTGGGGGAGAGAAAATTAACGATTGCCGCTTCCATAGCTCCCGTCCCAGCGGAAGGAAAGATGATAACGGGATTGGAGGTCTTGAAGACTTTCTTAAGGTTTTCCACTATCTCCCCTTGCAAAGCCTCATACTCCGGTCCACGATGGTTTATCATTGGACTTGAGAGTGCCTTCTGCACCTCTGGGGTTATAGGTGTGGGACCGGGAATGAATAACCTCATCTTAAACAAGAAAAAGCACCTCCTTATAAGGCAGGATGGAACTATCTAAAATTATAAAAGATTTTGCCAATATTTCAAGCTTTTGTATAATCCCAAAAGATATTAGTTTCGGCATCTCAAAGGAGCAGTTTTATAGAGGGGAAGATGGGTTTTGGGTATTATGTCAATTTT